>CAVIPZ010000034.1:0-12049 GCA_963644715.1 bacterium
CTTTCTTTCGATTTCCCGGCGCATGTTTTTTATAACTTTGCCACTTGAATCTATCACTAACTGATTGCGGCAGGGGCGTTTGCATTGACGGCTGAAACATTTTTTCCGGAATTTGCATTTCTGGGCTGATTTCTGCCGCTTTTTTCTGTAGAAATAGACACGCAGAAGCAGCACTTGTTGAGAACCAAGCGCTTACGGGGGGTTTCAGAACGTTCGGCTCTGCCGCCACAGGCGTGCCAGCAGGCTTTCGAGGTATTTTTGGTCGTAGATTGTGCGCAGCATCCGCCGCTTCAGCGACACCCTCTTCTTGCTGTAGTCGATGCTGTCGTTGTTCAGCTGCCCTAGCGTCATCCCGTTCTCTGCAAGCCAGGTGCTTACGATGTGGATGGGGCGCCGCCGTTCATCTCGCCGGCCTTGCGCACGCGCTTGCCGCTGATGCTGACCAACTTGCCCTGCGCGCCGTCACGTACGACGGAGGACACCCAATCCGCAAGCCGCGCCCCGAGCCAAATGAGCCTCGAAGAGGATCAACAGCGCCAAACCGGCGCGCGAGACCAGCGGGGACGTAAGACTTGCGTAACAATTATTGAATTAGGAATTAGGAATGAGGAATTGAGGAGGGGCAATATGCGTAACGCCTCTACATTCACTTTCGTTCGGCAGCCGTGGAAGCCGTCGGGAAAGTAAGATAAGCGAACACTAATTTTTGTATTTTTGCCGCGCACTGCAAATGCGCTTTTTCATAACAACAATAACATAAAAAATAAAGGATATGTCCAGCAGAAGAAAAGAGTTGTTCCCTAATGTCACTGATGCAGAATGGAATGACTGGAAATGGCAGGTCAAGAACAGAATAGAGACCTTAGAAGAACTCAAAAAGTACATCAAACTTACCCCGGAAGAGGAAGAGGGCGTTTCAAAATCATTGCAGACCCTCAGAATGGCTATCACCCCATATTACTTGAGCCTTATTGACCCAAACAATCCGCATTGTCCCATCCGGCGTCAGGCTATTCCTACGGGAGCGGAGGTGCATCAGTCGCCCGCCGACCTGCTGGATCCGCTTCACGAGGACGAGGACTCACCCGTCCCCGGCCTCACGCACCGCTATCCGGACAGAGTGCTGTTCTTGATTACCGACCAATGTTCTATGTACTGCCGTCACTGCACGCGCAGAAGATTTGCAGGGCAGCACGACTGCGAATCACCGAAAGACCGCATCCAAGGCGCTATCGACTACATCGCCCGCACTCCGCAAATCCGCGACGTGCTCCTCTCCGGCGGCGATGCCTTGATGGTTGGCGACAGCATGCTTGAGTGGATTATCCAACAGTTGAGGGCTATTCCGCACGTTGAAATTATCCGTTTGGGAACCCGTACGCCTGTGGTCTGCCCGCAGCGTATCACCGATGATCTTGTGAATATGCTCAAGAAATATCATCCGATTTGGGTCAACACCCATTTCAACCACTCTAACGAGGTGACTCCCGAGTCGGCTGCCGCTTGTGCCAAACTTGCCGATGCAGGCATCCCGTTGGGCAACCAGTCGGTGCTGCTCAAAGGCGTAAATGACGACACGACTATTATGATGGATCTGGTTCACAACCTGGTCAAGATGCGTGTCCGTCCGTATTACATCTATCAATGCGACCTCTCAATGGGTCTCGAACATTTCCGCACCCCGGTATCTAAGGGCATCGAAATCATGGAGAACCTGCGCGGCCACACTTCCGGATTCTGCGTTCCTACGTTCGTGGTAGATGCTCCTGGCGGCGGCGGCAAGATTCCTGTAATGCCCAACTATGTCATCTCTCAAAGTCCCAACAGAGTGATTCTGCGCAACTTTGAGGGCGTCATCACCACTTACACCGAACCCGACAGCTATGAGCCTAACACGGCTTTCAGAGGACACGATGAGATGAAAACTGAAGGCGTGGCTTCGTTGCTGCACGGCGACAAGATGGCAATAGAGCCTACGGAACTCGAACGCAGAAACCGTCATACGAAAAAATAACAAAGCATGATATCTTTTGATAATCAGCGTAATTTCTTCCTTATTGCCGGGCCTTGCGTGGTGGAAGGCGAAGAGATTACGCTGAATATCGCATCAGAGATAAAGAGGATTTGTGAGGAGTTGGAGATACCGTTCCTGTTCAAAGCCTCGTACAGAAAAGCAAACCGTTCGTCGCTTCATTCCTTTACAGGCATAGGGGATGAAGCGGCGCTTTCGGTTTTGGCTAAAGTGAAAGCCGAACTGGGCGTGCCGGTAGTTACGGACATCCATACCGAAGCCGAGGCACAGCGTGCCGCTGACGTGGCCGACGTGCTGCAGATTCCGGCGTTCTTGTGTCGCCAGACCGACTTGCTGGTGGCAGCGGCCCGCACAGGCCGTTATGTGAACATCAAAAAAGGGCAGTTCCTCTCGCCCGAAGCCATGCGCTTTGCCGTGGAAAAGGTCCGCGAGTCAGGAAACAACCGCGTGATGGTCACCGAGCGCGGCACATCGTTCGGATACCAGGACCTCATTGTTGACTTCCGCGGTGTCAAGGCGCTGCAGGAGAACCGCTGTCCCGCCGTGCTCGACTGCACCCATTCGCTACAGCAGCCCAACCAGCCCAAAGGCGTCACAGGCGGTCGCCCCGACCTGATTGAAACTATCGCCAAGGCGGGTGTGGCAGTGGGCTTTGACGGGCTTTTTATGGAAACGCACCCCGACCCCGCAAGGGCACTCTCCGACGGTGCCAATATGTTGCCGCTTCATGAACTGAAGCCGCTGCTCGTGAAGTTGTTGCGCATAAGACAAGCCATCGTTTAGCAAAAAACGACCAGAAGATGAAACGCGAACGCTTCCATCTGCTCATCATTGCACTGCTTGCCGTCATCGTATATGGCAACACGCTTACTTTGAAATACGCAAGCGACGACCGTATGGTCATCCTCGAAAGCAAAAGCACGATTGAGGGCGGCTGGAAAGGCATTAAAAGCATCTTTACCGAAGACACTTTCAGCAGTTACTTTGGCAGCGGACGCTCCATCGTGGCCGGCGGCCGTTACCGCCCAATGTCACACCTTACGTACTTGATAGAATTTCAACTCTTTGGCCGCGACATAAAGGAGAAGATCGGCGATGTGGAGGATTTTCAGACCCTCCACGATTCCCACAACGAGCAGTACTTCTCCAACTCGATGCTGCCAGTAGTGAACCATCTCTTTAATGTCTTGTACTATACGCTGCTTTGTCTTCTTGTCTATAAAGTGCTCGCAAAACTCTTCAGCCGTTATGAGGGCAAAAGCCGTTTCTGTTCGCTTGCATTCATAGCCACGCTGCTGTTTGCCTTGCACCCCATACACACCGAGGCAGTGGCTAATATCAAAGGCCGAGACGAGATATTTGCCATGCTGGGGGCTATGCTGGCATTGTGGTGCAGCATGAAGTATGTTGACCGTCATCGGTTGGCTTATATTGCCGGCAGCTTTGCCGCAATGCTGTTCGCCCTTTTTTCCAAAGAAAATGCCATCACCTTTCTGGCGGTAATCCCGCTGACGCTCTATTTTTATGGGGCAGAAAGCAAACGAAAAACAGACTGTTTTTTCACGCTGTTGCCGGCTGTGACGGCAACAATCATTTTCCTTGTGGTCAGAAGCCAAGTGCTGGGCGGCTTTATGCCCAAAGAGCAGACGCAGAATATCTTGAACAATCCTTTCGCTTTCTCCACCAAGGCGCAGGAGATAGCCACTGTTCTTGTCACATGGGGCATCTATTTCAGACTGCTGGTGTTTCCGCATCCTTTGACACACGACTATTACCCGCATCAGATTGCCATCACCGACTTTTCAAACCCTCTTGTATGGGCAATTCTGCTGTGTTGTGTGGCGTTAGTGGCATACACTTTGTTGAGTCTTAAAAAGAAAGGGGTGGTGGCGTATGCGCTGGCGTTCTTTATGATTACGTTTTCCATCACTTCAAACCTTTTGTTCAACGTCGGCACCTTTATGAACGAGCGTTTCTTGTTTATGCCGTCGTTGGGGTTCGCGCTGCTGGCGGGCTATTTGTTCTACCGGATAGCGGCATCCTCATCTGTGGCACTGCGGCGTGCCGGTTGGGCAGTGCTGTGCTGTGTTTGCGTCTTGTATGGGGCTAAAACCTTTACACGGAATTTTGTGTGGCACGACGACTTTACCCTGTTCATCACCGATGTCAAGACTTCAGACAAGAGCATAAAATGTAACATATCGGCGGGCGGCAGTTACTTGCAGATGTGGAAAAAGAGCCATAAAGCATACGACAAAGAGATGGCATACAAGTATTTGCAGAAGGCTCTGCAACTCGACAAGCATGCAGTGAACGCCTATCTGCTGTTAGGGGAGTTGATGTTCTTAGACGGCGACCTTGACGGCTCTCTTGCAGCGTACCGCAATGTGACGTTGATAGAACCGGACAACCAGTTGGCGGAAGACAACATCCGCAAGGTTATGCTTAAGCGTGAAGACAATGCGGTACAGCATATCAATGATATGTTGAATGAGGGAATGGAGAAACAAGATGCCGCCCTTATTGGCAAGGCGTACCGTGAAATATGCCGTTATGTGGATCAGCATCCTGAGAGCATTGTGGCGGCCAATGTGAAAGCCAACGTGTTGGGACGGGGTATGGGACAACTTGACGAAGCTGTCGCGCTATACCGGCAGATTGTTGAAAAAGACCCCAATTTTGCCAGTGCGTACGAGAACATGGGCATTGCATACGCAATAAAGCGCGATTTCGGAAAAGCCGAGCAGTGCCTGCTGCACGCACTGAAATTGTTGCCCAACAATGACAACATCAAGACCAATCTCTATTTTCTTTACCAAGACATGGGCGAAACGGAGAAAGCCCAAGCCATAAAGCCCCAATAGGAGAATATAATCCAAATTGAGGCTTTATTGATCACGGTTTCGGTTCAGAATTTCAGCATTTTTTCGCGGAACTTGTTGTACCCGCCTTCGTTGAAGCGGTAGTAGGCGGCGGCATGGGCAGGTTTCTTCTCGCCGTCGGTGGCTACGGGTGTGAGAATGCCCGAAGAGAGGAACTTCTTCTGGAAGTTGCGGCGGTCGAAAGTGTGCCCGTAAACGTCGGTGTAAAGACGTTGCATTTCGGGCAGCGTGAAAAGGTCGTTCATCATGATGAATGCGATGGGAGCGTTCAGGAAGCCCAGTTTCAGCCACCAGGACGCTTGGCGGAAAATCTGCTCGTGGTCGAAAGCCAGTTCGGGCATGTTGGTAACCGGAAACCATTTGGCTTCCTTGGCGTCATCGCCGGCAACGGCAGTCTGGTTAGGGCGCACTACTGAAGCGTATGCCACAGAGATGACCCTGCCGCGCGGGTCGCGTTCGAGGTCGCTGAAGACGCCGACTTCCATCAGGTGCCGTGGGGTCAGGCCGGTCTCCTCCTTGAGTTCGCGCCGTGCCGCCTCCTCCATGGTTTCGTTCTCTTCGAGGAAGCCACCGGGGAAAGCCCATTTGTCTTTGAAAGGGTCGCGGAGCCGTTTCACGAGCAGCGTGTTGAGGTGGGTGCCGTCAAAGTTATATACTACGTTGTCCACCGTGACGGCCGGTCTCCAGTAGTCGTAAGTGTATGTTCCTTTTTCGCTCATAGCAAGGCTGTTTTGAGATTATATCCAGATGTCTTCCAGAATGTTGCCTTGCAGCCCTACAGTGACTTTCCGGATCGGGATTCTCCGGGTGGCGTTTTCGGCCGCAGTTCTGGCGAGCATCAGCAGTCCGGAGCAGCACGGCACTTCCATAATGAGCACGGTGAGGGTGTTGATCTGGGCTTCGTCAATCATGCGGGTAAGCTTGTCGATGTAGGAATCCTTGTCGCTGTCCAGTTTAGGGCAAGCGATGGCCAGTTTGCGGTTTCGGAGGTATTTGGCGTGGAATGCCCCTAACGAGAATGCGGTGCAGTCGGCGGCCAGCAGCACATCGGCGTTGCGGTAGCAGGCGGATGTAGGGTTGAGCAGATGCATCTGGATAGGCCAGTGGGTCAGTTCGGAGCGTGCTTCTGTGTCCGCGCCGCAGTTGCAAGAGCCGGAGGGTTCAAAAGTGCGCTCGGCAGACCCCGGGCATCCGCAGGCTTTGGTTTCTCCAAACACCTCGGCATGGTCAAAGGCGATGCCGAGGCTTTTCAGGTACTGCACGCCTTGTTGCAGGTAGAGCATCTCACCGTGTTCTTTAAGGTGGCGCAAGTGTGCAATGATTGTGTCGTGGCCTTTTGGGGCGATACGTTCCATAACGGCCTCTTCGTTGTAGGGTTCGGCTTCGCGCTCCTCAACGGCGATGGCGTCCATAGGGCAGTCGCCGATGCAGGCCCCGAGCCCGTCGCAGTAAAGTTCGCTTACAATGCGGGCCTTGCCGTCTATGAGTTGCAGCGCGCCCTCGTGACACCCTTGTACACATTTGCCGCACCCGTTGCATTTTTCTTCATTGATGCTGATGATTTTTCTTTTTGCCATAATATTAAAATAAGGTAAGGTTTGTTGACGTTGTATTTGGCGGCAAAGATAGTCTAAAGTCTGTTTCGTGCGGCAGCCGTGGATTATGAGACCTCAAAATGCGTTCATAGCCATATAAAGTGTATTTTTGCCGTCTTGTTCAGTATGGAAACCAAACTGTTTGATATGCCGCCAGATATGGACAAGGTCTTGCGTACGGCCTTGGACCTTGGAGAACATCTGCTCATCAACGGGGCAGATGTGGGCAGGGTGGAAGACACCGTGACGCGCATCTGCAAGGCTTACGGCACCGAACATGTGGAGGTGTTCTGCATAGCCTCGCTGCTGCAGGCTTCCGTGCGTTTCCCTGACGGCCGGTACTGCCACCAGATGCGACGTATCAAGTCGAACGGCAACAACTTGGCACGCCTCGAAGAACTGAACGACATCTCGCGGCATCTTTGCAACCATGCCATTACGTTAGACGAGGCTTCGGAGCGTGTGAAGGCGGCAAAGGCAGTCTTGCCCTACCGCAGCGTATTCTATTATATTGCCGCCGTCTTGGGCTCGTCAGCGTTTTGCATATTCTTCGGCGGCTCATTGCGCGACGGTCTCTCGGCCTCAGTAGCGGCGATTCCGGTGATGTTTATGGAGCGCCATCCCATAAAAGGAAGCAGCCAGATGGTGCATACTATCGTGGAGGCGTTCGTCGGCGGCATCATCGCTAACCTGCTCGTGCTTGCCGGCTTTGGACAGAACGTGAACCTGGTGTGCATAGGGGTGTTTATGCTGCTTATACCTGGCATTAAGTTCGGGTTCGCCATGCAGGATTTTGTGAACATTGATGTGCTCGCAGGCTCTGCCAAACTTGTAAACGCACTGATGCTTACGGTTATGATTGTGTTAGGGCTTGGTGTCGCCACGATGCTGTTCGGGAGGGCCGCGCTATGAACAGCCTGCTTGTCACCACCATGGCCGGATGTGTCGGCACGGCGGCTTTCGGCATTCTCTACCACGTAAAGCCAAAGCATCTCTTTTTTGCTATGTTGGGCGGCGGCCTTACAACACTCACGTTGCTGCTCTGCCTGCAAACTACACACGCAAACCAGCTGCTCTCCAATATCGCCGCCACCATCATCGGCGGCATTTACTGCTTGCTGTGCGCCCGCTTCAGAAAAGCCCCCAGCACGGTGTTCATGATTCCCACGCTCTTCCCATTAGTGCCCGGAAGAAATCTCTATTTCTCTATGATAGCCCTCACACATCATGACAAAACGGCATTCATAGCTAATTTTTCAGCGGCTGTCGAGATAAGCTTCGGCATCGCCGTCGGCATCCTTTTCGTCAACCTTTTCGGCAATCTGTTCATGTCGCGGTTGCCGCAGCCGGCAGAAGAGGACAACAATATGACAAAACCAAATAAATAAACATACGGATACGATGAAATACATTCTTTTGCCTCCGATGAAGAACCACGACTGCCAACTGCCGTTCTATTTTGCGGTAGAGGAGTATGTGGCCCGCAACTGTTTTGATGACGACTACTTTTTCATCTGGCAGGTTGACCCGACGGTGATGCTTGGGCGAAATCAATTGATACAGAACGAAATCAACGAAGAGTATTGTAAACAGCATAATGTGCATGTCTATCGGCGCAAGAGCGGCGGCGGCTGCATCTATTCCGACAACGGCTGCCTCCAATTCTCGTACATCACCTCCGAAAGGGTGGTGAACAACACTTTCAAGGAGTACATCTCCCGTGTCTTGGATGTGATCCGCTCGTTAGGCGTTGATGCTACCACATCGGGGCGCAACGATATTGAAGTGGATGGCCGAAAGGTGGCAGGCGCCGCGTTTTACAGGATGGACAAACGGAGCATTCTGCACAATTCGCTGATTTTTGACACGGATATAGCGGAGATGAGCCGCTGCCTGACCCCCTCGGGTGAGAAATTGGAAAGCAAAGGCGTGGCTTCGGTACGGCAACGCGTGGCTAACCTTTCCGAGTTTACGAAAGTCTCAATCCCCGAACTGATTGCCCATACGCGCAAGATGCTGTGCGGCGACGGCGTGCTTGAACTGACCGACAAGGACATGCAGGAGGTGTTCAAGATTGAGGCAACATTGGCCGCCCCCGAGTTCGTTTATGGCCATACGCCCTCCTATACCAAAAAATGTTCGCTTCGCCTGCCTGATGCCGGCAAAATCGAAGCATACGTGGAACTCAAAAACGATACTATCCTGCACATCAACCTGTTGGGCGACTATTTTCTGACCGGCGACTTGGACCGCGACCTGCTGCAGCACCTCCAAGGCATGCCCTTTGACCGTGAAGCGGTCAAACAGGTGCTGAACGGCATCGACCTTGGCAGCATCATCCTGAATGTCAATCAAGAACAGTTCTTGCATCTGCTGTTCGGACCACGCCCCCATTTGGCCAAGCCAGAATGGCTGAAGATTAACCTCAATGCCGGACAGTCGTGGATGAACACCAAGGATGTGCTCAACGAACATGCCCTTCATACCATCTGCACCAGCGGACGTTGCCCCAACAAGGGAGAGTGCTGGCGCGCCGGCACCGCTACCGTGATGATTGCCGGCGATATCTGCACCCGCTGTTGCCATTTCTGCAATACCAAGACCGGACGGCCGCTTCCCCTTGATCCCCACGAACCGCAGCATGTTGCCGAGTCTGTCAAAGCCCTTAACCTCAAGTATGTGGTAATCACATCGGTAGACCGCGATGACTTGCCCGACCTCGGAGCCAACCACTGGGCGCAGACCATCAATGCGGTGCGCGAACTCAATCCGGACGTGTTTGTCGAGGTGCTCATTCCAGACTTTCAAGGCAAGGAAGAACTCCTCGACATTGTGCTGAACGCCCGCCCTGATGTGGTGGCCCACAATATGGAAACTGTAGCCAGACTTACCCCTGCCGTGCGTAGCGCCGCCACCTATGACCGGAGTCTTGCTGTGCTCAAATGTGTGGCAGACAAAGGGTTTGTGGCCAAGACAGGCATTATGGTAGGTCTCGGAGAAACTGTTCACGAGGTGGAAGAGACAATGGACGACTTGCGCCGCGCTGACTGCCGCATCCTGACCATCGGCCAGTACTTGCAGCCCACACTCAAACACCTTGACGTGAAAGAATATGTTACGCCACAGCAGTTTGATGCCTATAAGCAGACGGCCTTGCAGAAAGGCTTTGCACAAGTGGAAAGCGGTCCCCTTGTCCGCTCCTCGTACCATGCCGAACGCTATCTTCAAAACAGGTGATTTTCAAACGGTTGAGATGAAATTCTACTAAAATATCATACCTGATTAAACTTCATAGATAAAAGTTTATCTTCTCAAATTGCGAAAAATGATATGTGTAATTTGTACACAATAAAATTTTTCCTACTTTTGCCGCCGGTTTGAGAGGGGGATGATTTTTGATGATAACTAATTGATTAACAGTTGTTTAGAATAAACAGAAAATAAAGATAAATGAAATTTGAAATGAAAAGACTTTGCGGAAAAAGTTTCATTGGTGTCACGCTTCTCACGGGGGCGTTGCTGCTGATGGACGTTAAAGTACAAGGGCAGACGGATTCAATCCACATCTCCCTTTCCAAAGCCATAGAGATGGCTTTGTCGGAAACGCCCACCATGCGCATTGCCGACAGGAATGTCAGCATTAAGCAATACTACAAGAAAGAACAGATTGCCGCGCTTTTCCCGGATGCTTCTCTTTCAGCCTCGTACAACCGCACGTTGCTGAAGCAAGAGATGGCTATGGAGATGAACGGCGAGATGGTAAGTTTTAAAGTTGGACAAGACAATACTTATTCTACGGGCATCTCCCTGTCGCTTCCGGTCGTTGCGCCCGCGCTTTGGTCGGCCGTCAAACTCTCTGCAATGGATGTGGAGTTGGCGCAAGAGTCGGCCCGTTCATCTAAGCTGGAGATGGTAAACCAGGTAAAGCAGGCTTATTACACCTATCTTCTTTCTAAACAGTCGTATGATGTGCTGCAGAAGAGTTATGCCAATATGCAGGCGAGCAACGACTTGGTGACCCGGCAGTATGAGCAAGAGTTGGTGTCAGAGTTTGAGAAACTGCGTTCAGACGTGGCTTTGCAGAACCAGCGGCCGCAGGTCACTTCCGCAGCCAAGGCCATGCGACTCTCTTATATGCGGCTTAAAGTAGTGTTAGGATTGAACATTGACGAGCCCGTGATTTTTGACGGCGATTTGGCCGACTATGAGCAAGAGGTACAGAGCGCGCAGGTGCCTGACGGACAGACCTTGCAATTGGCCTACAACTCGGCTCTTCGCCAGTTGGACTTGAGTCTCAAGCAGTTGGAGCAGTCGAAGAAAATACAGAAAGCCTCTTCGTGCCCTACGCTCGCGTTGGCCGGCAGTTTCCAGTATTCCGGTATGGGCGACGACAAGCAGGCTTTCAACAATTACCCCTACTCGTACGTCGCGCTTTCGCTCAACGTGCCGATCATGTCATGGGTGAGCACATCGTACAAACTGAAACAGACGGATTTGAACATTGAGAACATGAAAGACCAGCGCACCGACACCGAAAAGAACCTCCGCATCAGCATCCAGAGCAATCTTGACGACATGCAGCAGGCCATCGAGGATTATGCCTCCGACAAGGAGACGATGCAGCAGGCACAGAAAGCGTACGACATTGCCAAACGGCAATATGAGGTGGGCCTCAACACCTGGCTCGACCTCAACAATGCTGAGTTGACGATGATCAGCACGCAGCTCACTTTTGCCCAGTCGATATATAATTATTTGGTGGCCAAGGCCTCGCTGGATGCAACACTTGGAAATGAATAAACAGATTTTTTCACAGAAACAAAAAGAACAAAGAATATGAAACGAATTGATGTTTTCATCCTGACGGCTCTCACGCTGATAGGATTTACAGGGTGCAATGGAAAAAAGGATGACGCTGCCGCAAAGGACCAGACCATCACCATCAAGACCCAGCAGGTGTCTGCACAAGATGTAGAACAGATTTATGAATATACGGCTACGGTAGAGGCATACGCCGTGAACAACATTGCTCCGCTTACCGGCGGCAGAATAGACAAGATTTATGTGGAGGTGGGCGACCGCGTGAGCAAGGGCAAGGTGCTCGTGCAGATGAACGAGAACAGCCTCAAACAACAGAAAGTGCAGCTCGACAACCTGAAAAAGACTTTCAAACGGATTGACGAACTGTATAAAGTCGGCGGCGTGTCCAAGTCGGACTGGGATGCCCAGAAAACATCCCTCGACGTGGCACAGACCACTTACGACAACCTGCTCGAAAACACGCAGCTCATCAGCCCCATCCCTGGCGTGATTACCGCACGCAACTATGACAGCGGCGACTTGTACGGCGGGCAGCCTGTAGTGACGGTGCAACAAATAACGCCGGTCAAGATGCTTGTAAACATGTCGGAAGCCCTCTTCAAACAGGTAAAGGCGGGCATGCCCGTGACCATCAAGGTGGATGCCTACGGCGATGAGGAGTTCAAGGGCAAAATCAGTCTGGTGTATCCTACCGTTGACGGCACTACACACACGTTCCC
>CAVIPZ010000035.1:0-11932 GCA_963644715.1 bacterium
CGGTTTATCTCGCGTATCTTCTTCATCACCTCGTCCATATACTGTATGCTCGCTTTCGCTTCATCTGTGCTTTGTGGCACAAAACCTTTCTTGCGGAAGTATTGGCGGAACTCGTCGGCAAGTACCACGAATTTATCTTCCTTGGTGTCGAAGTTGGCTTCAAACTCCTGCTGCACCCGTTCGCAACGTTCGCGCAGGTCGTTGACTATGATGCGCAGTTCTTCGGAAAGTCCTTTCTTGAATTCAAACTCCAGTTCGGAGAGAGCCACGTTGATGATGCCCGACACGTCGGTCTTGTGCTCCGTGTTCTCCATCAGGTTGATGCGCTCAATGCGGTGTGTCACCTCCGTGATGAGCGTGGGTATGGTGCCAAGCGGCAGTGTGGCGATCTTTGTCTTCGTCTCTTCGTCGCCGAAGGAGCGCACTTGGTTGATGATGGCTTTGGCTTCGGAGAGGGTGCCTCGCAGTTCGTAGAGGCTGTCCTTGTTTTCCACCTCGTCGATTTCCTTGCGGAACTCCTCCATGTTGTCGGTGGTGAAATTGAACAGTACGTTCTTCACCTGGTTTATCTTAGCCATCACTTCTTCCTTGCTCACAAGGATGGTCTGGCCGGGGTTTTTTGCTTCCGGGTCGGTTATGTCGTCCGTGGTGCGGTTCAGTTCGCGCAGGTAGCGATTGTTGGTGGCATCGAAATTTTCCTTGATATTCACAAAGTCCACCACATAGCCATACTTGAAGTCGCGGTAGGGGCGGTTTACTCTGGTCAATGCCTGCAAAAGGTCGTGACCGTCAAGAGAGCGTCCAAGATAGAGCTTCTTTAGTCGTGGCGCATCAAAGCCTGTAAGAAGCATCTTGTTGACGATAAGCACATCTACCTCTTGCAGTTTCTTGAACCCTTCGATATATTCTTTGCGCTCCATCTTGTCGCCTTCGTCGTGAAGAATGAGCGAAGCGGTCAACGGCTTGTATGACCCATAAACGAGCGTGGGCTCTGCTGCCATGTCTGCCTGTTGTTCCTGAGACTGTTGTACTTTCAATCCACTTGCAAAGCGTTCTTGCCACAGGCGGTACATCTCGCGTGCCTGTGGGTTGGTCTTGCATACAATCATGGCTCCAACGCTATCGTCGTTCTGCTCTTTTCGGAAGCGTCGGAAGTCGGTAATGATATAGTCAAGCAGTGCGTTTAGGTAGCTTTCGTGTTCGATTATCTTGTTGCGGTCGATGTCGCTTTTGCGTACTTCGACATTTCCGGCGAGGTGGTCGAGAATGTTCTCGATGCGTTCCTTGTAGATGGTTTCAACAGGTTCGCGCATGAGTTTGCAAGTATAGCCGTCGGCGATGGACTTGTCGTAATAATAGGTGTGGATATAGTCGCCGAACACACGCCATGATTCCCTTTCCTCACGTAGCAATGGTGTACCCGTGAGGGCTATCTTAACAGAATTCTTGTCTGCTTCAAGCAGGTTGGCAAGGAAGCTGCCCTGTGGATTGTAGCCTCGGTGGGCTTCGTCAATGAAAAATATGCGTTGGAGGCGCGTGCTGTAGGTGTCGTCCACGTGCACCTTGGTGCGGTCTTCCTTGAACTTCTGTATGTTGACCACCATAATTTCGGGTTTTCCCTCGTTGTTGGCGGTGATGGCGCGGCTGGAGATGTCATCCATCAGTTCCTTGCGGCTGGCGGCGTTGCGGACGATGAGCCCGCGTGCGGCAAATTCGTCGGAGGCCTGTTCCATGAGGTCAATGCGGTCAACAATGAAGTAGAACTTGGCAACGATATCCCTTTGGGCAAAATAGTCGGTAAGGCTCTTCACACTATAATATGCCAAAGCAGTCTTTCCGCTGCCCTGTGTGTGCCAGATGATGCCACTCTTTACGCCCTCGCCCAACTTGCGGCGTATGGCGAAGGAGGCGAACATCTGCTGATAGCGCATGACGTGCTTTTCGAGGCGCGTTCCTTGTGTTCCGTCTTCAAGCTCTATTTTGCGCTCCACATAGGCGAAACCATAGCGTAACAGGAACAAAAAACGCTCACGGCTAAGCATAGAGGTAAGGATGCGGTTTGTCGGAGTGTCAACACGCTTGTTGGTCTGATATTCTTGCAGGTTTTTGATGACAACACAATTGCGGTGTTTCAGAACGTGGTATTCAGTCTCGTCGCTGACAGGCTTATATGGATATTTGCTGACAAATGTCTTGTCTTCTTCGCGGAAAACATTGAAGAAGGCTTTTGACTTTGCCGTGCAGCAATAGAACGCTCCCTGGATGGGCACACGGTTTTCGTTGTCATACTCCTGGTTGTTGGAGAATATCATCAGTTCAGTGATGTTGAAGAAACGTCGGAAACATTTTTTCGCCATTCGCTTGTTGATGCGGTCGCGCTCTGCCAGAATACCCTCATGGTTGTTGGGCTTCTTCACTTCGATGAAAGCCAGCGGCAGACCGTTGACAAAGCAGGTGATGTCTGGGCGGAACTCGTCTTCTGTGTCTTCGTTCTTGCAGGTGAACTCTGTGGTAACGTGCCAGTCGTTGTTGTCAGGATTCTCATAGTCGATGAGTTTAATGCCGCTGTTAGCCGATAAAAGCTGATAGAATTCGCGACCCAAGTCGTCATTGTTTGCTATGGTGTTTATCTTAGGCAACAAAAGTGAAGTCTCGGAACTTGGTATCCCTGGGTTAAGACGTTTCACCGCATTTAGGAATACATCAGTCAAGATGTTGGTCTTTGTATCGTATATGTGAATGTTGTCGAGATATGTATATCCCAACTTACACAGATGTAGTGCAGATGGCACCTGCACCCTTGTTGTTTCATTGTATTTAGTGTCACTCATTTCCGTATTCTCATCAAAGTTTATGTTCACGCAGGTTTTGACCTGGCCGGTAGCCCTGGCGCTACAGCAGGCCGCGCGAGGCGAGCAATTCGCGCAGTTGCATGTCTGTTTTGACGAGCACCTCGCGCGGCTTGCTGCCGTTGGTCTGTCCTACGATGCCGAACTCTTCGAGTTGGTCCATGATGCGTCCCGCCCGGTTGTAGCCCAGTTTCATGCGCCGTTGTATGTGCGAGGTTGAACCTATTTGGGTCTGCACGATCAAGGTGGCGGCTTCCACAAACAGAGGGTCAATAGTGCCCGAGGCGGGCTCGGAGTCGGGGTCGAAGTCGCTTTCTTTGCTGCCGCTGTCGCTTTCGGGGATATCGGGCAGCTGGTAGGGGTCAAACAGCGGGCTGACCTCCGACTGCTGGGCGATGAACTCCGAAATCCTGGCCACCTCGGGGGTGTCCACGAATGCGCACTGCAGCCTTATCAGGTCGCTGCCCGTAGAGATGAGCATATCGCCTTTGCCGATGAGCTGGTCAGCGCCGCCGGTGTCGAGGATGGTGCGCGAGTCTATCTTGGAGGCCACCCTGAAGGCTATGCGGGCCGGGAAGTTGGCCTTGATGCTGCCCGTGATGATGTTGACGGATGGGCGCTGTGTGGCAATGACCAGATGGATGCCGATAGCACGCGCCAGCTGCGCCAGACGCGCCAGCGGCGTCTCAACCTCCCGCCCTGCGGTCATGATCAGGTCGCCGAACTCGTCGATGATGAGCACGATGTAGGGCATGAAACGGTGTCCTAAGGCCGGCGAAAGACCGCGGGCACAGAATTTGGCGTTGTATTCCTTTATGTTGCGCATCTTAGCCAGTTTCAGGAGGTCGTAGCGGTCGTCCATCTCCTTGCAGAGGGCGTTGAGCGTGCGCACCACTTTCTTGGTGTCGGTGATGATGGCTTCGGTGTCGCCCGGAACGCGGGTAAGATAGTAGTTCTCGATGTCGGCATAAAGGGTGAACTCCACTTTCTTGGGGTCAATGAGCACCATCTTCATTTCGGCGGGGTGCTTGGTGTAAAGCAGCGATGTGATGATGGCATTCAGTCCTACCGACTTGCCCTGTCCGGTGGCGCCTGCTACCAGCAGGTGGGGCATTTTGGCAAGGTCAACCACAAAAGGCTCGTTGTTGATGGTCTTGCCCAGTCCGATGGGCAGCTCGTAGCGGTTGTTGCGGAACTTGTCTGAAGCGATGATCTCTTTCATAGAGACGATGTTGGCATTGCGGTTTGGCACTTCAATGCCGATGGTTCCGCGTCCGGGAATGGGCGCTATGATGCGGATGCCCAGCGCGGCAAGGCTCAAGGCGATGTCGTCCTCGAGGTTCTTGATTTTGCTGATGCGCACCCCCTCGTCGGGCACTATCTCGTACAACGTGACCGTGGGGCCTACGGTGGCAGAGATACGCTTGATGGGGATGTTGAAACTCTTGAGCGTTGACTCGATGCGCTTTTTGTTCTCCAGCAATTCGCCCTTGAGCAACTCTTCAACGGCCTCCTTGGCGGGATAGTCGTTCAGCAGGTCAATGTCGGGGAACTTGTAGTGCGACAATTCTTTCCGGGGATCGTAGGGTTCCAGATTGTGGTGCTCTTCGGCGGCAGTCTCTACGGCTTCGCTTTTGTCTCCCGGTTCCTCAATGTCCTCATTGTTTTCCTCAAGCTCGGGTTCGGCCTCTTGGGGGCTCACAAGGTCAAACGGCACTTCATCGGATTCCTCTTCGTGCTGGTTTTCAGTACTTTGGACTGAAACTGTTTGCTTGCCGGCTGTGACATTCGAGTGGTAAGGTCTGCTGTTCACGGCTTCAGGTTCGAATTCGTATGTGTTTTTGCCGTGGTATTCTTTTGATAGGCAGCCATGGTCGGAGGTGTAGAGGTCGTCAAGGTCTTTGTGGTCGAACGTTTTTTCGTCTTTGCCCTTGGCGGAATGTCTTTTACGCTCTCTGGGCTGGCGGTTCTTGTGTTCGGCGAGCGCGTTTTTAGTGCGGTCGAACACCCCTTTCAGCGAGAAGTCGAAGCACAGGATGAGGATGACAACTAAAAAGACTATCAGGACGAGCACGGAGACGAGTTTTCCCAGTCCGATCAGCATGCCGCCGATCCAGTCGCCGAAGTAGCCGCAGAGGAACGTGTTTTCGGTGCCTGTAAAGAAGATGCCGAGCGTCACCGAGCACCAGGCCATCGTCAGGATAACGGCCAGGGTAGTCTTTCCGAGCGGCAGCAGGCTCTTCTCAAACACAATCCGGACCCCGTACAGGAAAAACAGGAACGGGAATCCGATGGAAACAATGCCGAAGATGTTCTGGATGAAGAAAAACGAGAGATGTGCCCCGACGCTGCGCGCAAGGTTCTCGGCGGTAGGCGCTTCGCCTTGCACATAAAACATATTGTTGTGGGCGTGGAAGTAGAATGAGAGCATCGACACAAACAGGAGCAGGGAGAATGCGAGAATCAGGCATCCATATACCTGGATCATCCGGCGGCTCGACAAGAAAGCCCCAAATGACCCCGACTTTTTCTTGGGTGATTCTTTTGTTTTCTTGGAAGAGCCTTTTTTGTTTTTCTGCACATGGTTCTTTACGGCAGTATGACGGTAACGGTCTTTTTGCTGCGAATTGATTACATGGCTGGTGACTTTCATATCTGAATAAGAATAAATAACGGTTTTTCTGACAAAAAGCCAAAAGTAGCATAATTTTCAGGCCTCTTTTTCGTTTGTCAAAAAGAATATAAACAACCTTATGTTAAAAAAAACGGCAAAAAGTCGCTTTGATTCGTTAAGCAGATAGTATTTTTGCAGAAATTTTCGAGATTATGAATAATTTATTGTTATTGCAGGCGGCAAATGCCGAGGTGGTGCAGACGGCAGGAGAGCAGGTCGCTGCACAAGTACAGGAAACATCTTACTTCCAATTGGTTTTCGCAAAGGACAGTCTTTGGATCATGCTGCCGTTGTTTCTGATGCTGGGTTTTGCCATCTACCTTTTTGTAAAGAAACTGTTGGTGCTCAACAGGGCATCGCGCGAGGAATACAATTTTATGAACAACATCCGCGACTTTGTGCATGACGGCAAGTTGGACTCTGCCAAGGCTTTGTGCAGCAGCAACGACACGCCGTCGGCCCGGCTTATCGGCAAAGGCCTTTCGCGCATCGGCCGTCCGCTCGAGGATGTGCGCACTGCCGTGGAAAACGAGGGCAACATAGAAGTGGGGCGGCTCGAAAAAGGAGTGTCCGCACTTGCAACGATTGCCGCTATCGCCCCGATGCTCGGCTTCTTGGGCACGGTGGTCGGTATGGTGGCCGCTTTCCACAGCATGGCCGCCGACCCCAACAATTTCAATATCGGCACGCTCTCGTCAGGCATCTATACCGCTATGATCACGACGGTGGGCGGACTGATTGTCGGCGTCATCGCCCTTGTATTCCATAATCTGATTGTGTCTAAGATCTCCAATCTGGTCTATCAACTGGAGGTCCGCACAACTGAGTTTATGGATCTTCTTCACGAAAACGCCTAAAAAGTTATCGTGCCATGGCTATTAAAATGCATAACAAGGTGGACTCGAATTTCAGCGCCACGTCAATGTCTGACTTGGTGTTCCTGCTGCTGATTTTCTTTATGCTCACCTCAACGATGGTCTCCCCGAATGCCATTAATCTGGTCTTGCCCAAGAGCACTTCAGACAAGCAGCTGGTGTCGAAGAATATCGAAGTTTACATCAATAAAGACTTGCAGTATTTTGTCAATCCCGAGGGGTCGAATGCCCAGCCTGTGCCATATGAGGAGCTGCTCCCTGTGCTGCAGGACGCCGCGGCAAAAGACCATGCGGATGTCAAGGCCGTCATCTTGCGGGCCGACAAAAGCGTGCCTGTCGAGAACGTTGTGGCTCTGATGGATGTGCTTAACCAGTTGAATGAGGCATTTCCCGAGGGAGAACGCTATAAAATGGTACTTGCAACCGAAGCGAAATGAAAGGCGACAATATAAACAGGAAAGACGAACTGGTGTCAGGCACGACGGCTGTGGTGTCCTTGATTCTTGTTGTCGTGTTTCTGCTGGCCTGCGGGTTGAAGACCCAGGTTCCGCCGCCGCCTTCCAAGAAGGTGTTCCTGGTGGAACTGGATGCCGATGTGGGCGGCGGCGGTGGCGGCGGGATGGATGTGCCAACCCCCTCGCGCACGGCCAGGACTTCAGCGCCAAACTACGCTACGCAGAATGCACAAGATGCTCCCTCGATTGCACATTCCGATAAAACTACTACAAAACAGGACGTTTCCGCAACAGCTACGCCCAAGATAAACCAGTCGGCCATTTTCAAGGGCGGACGTGGAGGCACGGGCAGCGGCGGCGGCTCGGGCTCCGGCATCGGCACTGGCACAGGTTCCGGTCTTGGTCCCGGCACAGGTTCCGGCAGCGGCGGAGGCATAGGATACGGCACCGGCACCCGCGGCATGGTTAAAAGCATCAAGACTACCGTGAACGAAGAGGGGCAGGTGTGCGTGGAAGTCCATGTGATGGAAGACGGCACGGTAAAAGACGCCCGCGTCATAAGTACGGGCAAATTCAAGACGACGATTACAAACAGAATGATTCAGCAGCAGTGCAAAGAGGAGGCGCTCCGCGCCAAATACCGCCCCGGTAAAGAGGAACTGCGTGTGATCATTTTCAAATAAAATTGCTGATCCATACAATGGAAGAAAACTATGATTCCATTTTAGAAGAAATTTTCCGCGCCTATCCGATGTACCACAAGACGGGCGCTTCTGCTTATAAGGAGGGGCTTGAGAATATTGAAGCCCTGCTCGACATTGTAGGACACCCGGAGCGCAGGTTCAAGGCAGTACACGTTGCCGGCACAAACGGCAAAGGCTCCGTGGCACACTTGATAGCCTCTTATTTTCAGGAACGCCACCTCAAAACAGGCCTTTTCACGTCACCCCATCTGGTCGATTACAGGGAACGTATCCGCATTGACGGCATTATGATCGGGCAGGATGAGGTTCTGGATTTTTCCCGGCGCTTCAAGCCTCAGTTCGACACGCTGTCACCCTCGTTCTTCGAGATTACGACAGCGCTCGCGTTTTGGCATTTTGCCAGACAGCATGTGGATGTGGCAGTCATAGAGGTCGGACTGGGCGGCCGACTCGATGCCACCAACGTGCTCCGTCCGATGCTTTCGGTCATCACTAACATCTCCCTGGAACATACGCAACTTCTTGGCGACACCATTGCCAAGATCGCTTTTGAAAAAGGCGGCATCATCAAACAGGACACGCCTGTGGTAATAGGGGAGTTTCACCCTGAAAGTTTCCCCGTGTTCACTGACCTTGCCTGCCAAAAGAATGCATCGCTCTTTCTTGCCGAAAACAGTTTTGCGGTAGAGGGCGACCTTTCCGACTGTACGGTGCGGGATGAGTCCGGCAGATTGTGTTACGAACATTTGGCTATGCCTTTGGGCGGCGAGTACCAGCGCGCAAATTTGAAGACTTTTTTGCAAGCCGCGGAGGTGCTGCAGCAAATCTGGCCGCACGACAAAGATGTAACCGAGGCGGCTGTCCGCAATGTGGTGCAGAACACCGGACTTGCCGGTCGCTGGCAGATACTCTCCCGTACGCCCCTCGTGATTTGTGACGTCGGCCACAATCTCGGCGGATTGTCCCAAACGATGCAGCAACTTGCAGCGATGCCTTGCCGTCAGTTGCGGATGGTTTTCGGCATGGTGGCGGATAAGGACATCGACCATATTTTGCCGCTGCTTCCCTCCAATGCTCTGTATTATGTGTGCCAGGCTCAGATTGAACGCGCTCTGCCGGCAGAGACTTTGGCACAAAAGATGCGTGCGTGCGGCCTCTGTTGCCAAACGGAAGGCACCCCTGCCAAGGCCTACGGCATAGCCTTGTCGGATGCTGCCGCAGACGACATTGTTTTTGTGGGCGGCAGCTGTTTCGTAGTAGGCGAAGTGCTTGCGGCTTTTAAAGCCCCACAGCAAAGGAAGGAGTTCGTCGGTTAACTATGGAACTCTCAATCAGCCAAAAGGAAATCCGGAAAATCACCTATCCTATCATTTTCGGGAATTTGGCACAAACGCTTATTGTGCTGGTAAACACCATTTTCCTTGGTCATGTCGGCAATGCCGAACTTGGCGCCGCTATGATGGCAGGGCTCTATTATCTTGTGTTCACCACCCTCACGCAAGGCTTCGCAGTGGGCGTGCAGATTATGGTGGCACGCAAACTGGGCGAGGGACAAAACTCCCGCATCGGCACTATCTTCGAACACGGTCTGTTCTTTACGCTCTTTTTGGGTCTCTGTCTTTTGGGTCTGATGCATTTCTG
The DNA here is from genome assembly GCA_963644715.1 of bacterium. Classification (GTDB taxonomy): domain Bacteria; phylum Bacteroidota; class Bacteroidia; order Bacteroidales; family WCHB1-69; genus F23-D06. Next base: position 9,199 of record CAVIPZ010000035.1, read on the forward strand.
CACCGATCTGTTCTTTCAGAAAATCATAAGCTCTAACAATATTTACGTATGCGCACTCAGGTTTATGGATTACCGGCAGTGGGGCATCATATTTGTGAGCGTCAACTATCTTTTCCGCTCGCTCTATATCGGGCTTTCCAACACGGGCATCATCACGCTTACAACCGTGATAATGGCGGCGGTCAACATTTTTTTCGACTACTCGCTCGTGTTCGGTAATTTCGGTTTCCCCGAGATGGGAGTTGCAGGGGCTGGCCTTTCCTCTGTGATGGCAGAAATCTCTGCGTTTGTCACGTTCTTTGTCTATACGTTCGTCAGGCTTCCGTATCGCAAATACCGGCTCTTTTCTTTCGATGCGTTCCAACCTGGAATATTGAAAGCCGTGCTTAGAATCTCGGTGCCCACGATGCTTCAGCGCCTGAACTCATTCGGGGCCTGGTTTCTGTTCTTCGCCTTGATTGAGCATCTTGGTGAGGAGTCAATGGCCATTTCAGGCATTGTGCGCAGCGTGTATATGCTTTGCACGTTGACGGTGTTTGCCTACAGCGCGACTGCCAATACGCTTACCAGCCGTCTCATCGGTGCAGGCAAGCAAGACGAGGTTGCCCCAACCTTGAGACGTATCCTGAAGATGTCGCTGCTGACGTTGCTTCCGATTTTGATTGTCTTTGCCATTTTCCCCGAGAAGATTGCTTCAATCTATACAGACAATTCCGCTTTGGCCGCACAGTCGGTGCAGACGCTTTACACTATTTATGCCGGTGCGGTCATTATGGCCGTTGCCATGATTTATTTCGAGTTTGTGTCGGGCACGGGCAATACGCTCATTGCATTGGTGCTCGAGACGGGTGTGCTTGTTTTCTATGTCGTTTACATTGTACTTGCGACCGGACAGTTCCATTTTCCGATACGGTGGGTGTGGTGTTCCGAATGGGTCTATGGCACTTTGCTGCTTGCCTCGTCGTTGTTGTTTATGAAGCTGTACCCTTGGAAAAGCCGCAAAAGCAGGCTATTGCCTGACTGACAGCAGATGACGTCTGTAGAGATGATGAAAGAGAACGGCTGCTGCTATGAGGGCGGAGGCAAGGTCGGAGGCGGCTTGTGAAAGCCATACGCCGCGCGTGCCGAAGATGCCCGGCAGCACTATCAGGCACGGAACCAAACAGAATAGCTGGCGTGTCATGGACAGCAAAATGGAAACGGGGGCTTTGTTGATGGCCTGGAAAAAAGTTGAAGCCACCACTTGAAAACCGATGAACAGGAACATCGACATGTAAAGCTGCAGTCCTTGTGTTGTCACAGCCGCAATTTGCCGGTCAGCAGTGAAGATGCGGGCGATGGCGTTTGGGAAACAGAGGCAGACCAGCTCGCAGGCCGCAGCCGTGGCTGTAGCGCAGAGCACCGCCGTCCGCAAGGCTTTTCTTACCCTGTCGTAGTGACCGGCACCGTAGTTGTAGCCGACAATAGGCTGCATGCCCTGCGCCATCCCGAACAGCACCATGACCATAAATCCCGCTATGCTGTTGATGATGCCGAAAGCCCCGACGGCAAGGTCACCGCCAGCTACCGTCTTGCCGTTCAGCAGGCAGCCCGAGAGTTCTATGTCGCCATATCGTTTCAATTGCAAGTTTATGAGGATGACGATGATGCAGGTGCTGCAGTGAATGATGAACGGTGAAAGCCCGATGGCGAAGATGTCTTTGATGATTCTGCCTGAAATCTTGAAGCCCTCTTTTTGGAAGCGGAGCGTTGAGGATTTGCTGAAGAAATGTGCAAGAACCCATATCAGCCCACAGCATTGCGACAGCACGGTGGCTATTGCGGCGCCACGGATGCCCCATTTGAAAAGGAAAATGAAAGTGGGTGCCAGCAGCAGGTTTACCCCGATGGTGAGCAGGATGGAAACCATGGCTTTGGCCGGATGCCCGGATGCCCGCATAATGTTGTTCAGCCCGAAGAACACATGCGACACGACATTCCCCGCCAGAATGATCTGCAGGAAATCGCGAGCGTATGGGAGGGTGTCTTGACTCGCGCCGAAAAGGTTAAGGATAGGGTCGAGGAAAACGAGAAAGAGCATCGAAAAGAACAGACCGATTGCGAGGTTCAGCATCAGGCAGTTGCCGAGCGTTGCGGCGGCGAGGGCATGGCTTTTTTCGCCAAGCCGGATGGAGATGATGGCACTGGCGCCGGCACTGACCAGCGTGCCGAGCGCGACGGTCAGGTTCATGACGGGAAAGGTCAAGGCAAGACCTGCAATGGCCAGCGGCCCGACGCCGTTGCCGATGAAAGCCCGGTCGATGATGTTGTATAGCGAACTCGCCGCCGAAGCCACAATAGCCGGCAAGGCATAGTGCCAAAACAGACTGTTGATGTCTTTGCCTGCAAGATTCTCCGAAATGGTCTCCTTACTGCTCCTCATCTTAAAGGGCTGCAAAAATAGACTTTTCCGTGAAAATGTTTTTAGAATGTAGAGGCGCTACGCATATTGCCTCTTCTCAATTCCTAATTCCTAATTCCTAATTCCTAATTCCTCATTCAATAATTGTTACGTCAGCCCTGGAGTGACTTTCGAGAAAAAATATTGAGAAAAAGTTGAAAAGATAAGTTCAACTTGGAAAGTTATAAAAACGGGGGAACAGGAAAGCCCGCCGTACGGCGGGCTTTCCTGAAAAAAATGCCACTTTTGCGGTCTCTAAAACAAATGCAAATGGCACATATAAACGAGACGCAA
>CAVIPZ010000036.1:0-11856 GCA_963644715.1 bacterium
ACACTTTCGCACACGTCATCTACAACTCTATCGACCAAGCCGCCAACTGCATCATCCTTGACAAAGGCGCCAAAGACGGCATCGAGAAAGAAATGGCCGTGACTTCGCCGGAAGGCGTTGTCGGTGTAGTGCAAGAGGTGTCCAACAATTTCGCATACGTTCTTCCCGTATTGAACCGCAACTCGCGCATCAATGCCATCGTGTCACCCCTCAACCAGGTAGGCACTATCGTGTGGGAAGGCGCCGATCCCGAAACCGCCTTGCTGGAAAACATCCCGCAGCACCTTGAAATCAACATCGGCGATTCCGTGCTCACCAGCGGGTACTCCCGGATTTTTCCCCGAGGACTTTTCATCGGCTCCGTCAAAGAGGTTTCTTCCGGAAAGAATGCCAGTTTCCTGACAATCAAGGTTAAACTGGGTGCTGATTTCTCAAGGCTCAACACCGTCTATCTGATCCGGAATCTCTACAAGTCTGAAATCGACTCGCTCAAGGCGAAACAAGATTCAGTCAATGCTAAACTGCTCAATTAAAGAATGAATAACGTAACGGCAAACATACTGCGCTTTCTTGCAATGCTCATTCTGCAGGTGTTCTTGTGTGACTACATCCACCTGTTCGGCTTCATCACGCCTGCATTCTATCTGCTGGCACTTTTCCTGCTGCCCCTCGACATGCCTAAGTCTGCACAGTACCTTATCGGATTTGCGACTGGCTTTATTGTCGATATGTTCGGCCATACCTTAGGGGTGAATGCCGCAGCATGCACGGTCATTATGGCCATACGCCCCTCCCTGACCCGTTTCCTGAACGGGCGGAAAGTGAGTGATACCGTTGACAAACCCATACCTGGAGTCAAGAACTTCAAATGGCTCGTGCTCTATGCCGCCACACTGACGTTATTACACCAGACTCTGGTCATCATGATAGAAACCGCCACGTTCAACCATTTCGGGCACACCCTGCTATGCATTTTGGGCAACAGCGTATTGAGCGCTTTCTTCATCCTCTGCGCCGAGTACATCTTCTATCCCGTAAAAGGAAAAGCAAAATAGCAAAATGAAAACGCGGGTAAAACTTCTGCTGCTTTTCATCATTGCCCTGATGGGCTCGTCGTGCAGCCCGACGCGGACACTCACCGACCGGCAGCAGATGTTAATGCGCAACAACGTAACCGTGACGGACGCCCCGGGCACGGACTTCAGCAACCTGAAGTCCTACTGCCGCCCGATTCCCAACACCCGTTTCCTCAGCATTTTTCTGGTAAAACCCCGCTGGTATGCCATGGGGCAGCCACGTTACTGCAAAAAAGACAGCACTTACCATGACGGAAAAATCCGGCAATGGATGCGCAACAAACTCGGCGAAGAGCCCGTGCTGCTCGACTCTGCCGAAATCGAAAAATCCATCGGACAGCTGCAGATTGTGATGAAACAATCGGGCTATTTCGATGCAACAGTGTCCTGTGAGGTGCAAACGCGCCGCAGAGACCACAAGAAAGCCACCGCCAACTACCTTGTCAAGGCAGGGAAAGCCTACCATATCAGCCACATCGCATACGACATAGCCATTCCGGAATACAAGAAAATCGTTGTGCTGAACAAAAACGAAAGTCTGCTGCGCGAAGGAATGCAATACAACGAAAACGCCATCTCGGAAGAGATGACCCGCATCATCAACCTTATACGCGACGAGGGCTATTATTATGTCGAAAAGTCAATCCTCAGTTGCGAAGTCGCCTTTGACCTGCCCCAAGACACCACAGAAAACAACACCGGCAGCGTATCCCTGACGTTCATTATGCGGATTCCTGAGACCGGGAACACGAACCGTTATCTGTACAAATACACCTACAACAACGTCTTCATCTATCCGTTCTTCAACGCCTCAGCTGCCGTGCCGGCCCGTTACGACACCGTGCTGACCCAGTCGCGGAACAAAGGCGACCTCACCAGCTACTACTTCATCACGCCGCGTTACGACTGGATGAACAAACCGATCAAAGACTTCCACTACTCCACCATCACCGACGGCATCTACACCCGCCGCGGGATACCTTACTCACAGAATGCCCGTAAAATGAGCAGCCGCGCCATCAGCCGGCTTGACAACTTCAGCGCCTGCAGCATCGAGTTTGTCGAGAACGAAAGCCTGTTTGACACCCTCAAGCATACGGGAGTGTTGGACGTACACTACCGGCTCACTCCAATGAAAATACACAGTGTAGGAGGTCAGGTGGACTTGCGCAACGACAAGTCTGCCATCTCGTTCTCCTATTCCAACCGAAATCTGTTCCGTGGGGCGGAACACCTTACCATAAACCTCTCGGGCGGCTATTTCTACTACTCGCTCAACAATCTGTTCCGCAACAACCGCACCTACGCCTATCCTGAATTTGTGATTTCCGCTTCACTTACGTTCCCCAACCTTTTCCTTTTCCGCAAAACCCAGCGTGAAGACGGCATCAGTTACAGCACCGCCATCAATGCCGGCGTCGGCTACTCCGGCTTGTACCACCGCCTTATCTTCAACACCGGTCTCACCTACCAACTGAAGCCCAACAATTACATCACCCACAACATCAGTCCTATCGACATCAGCACAGTCAACAACAACGACAAGCGGACTGCACACATCCTCAACTACGACAGTTATCCAGAGTCATACCAGCACAAATTCGGCAAATTCTTCCTTCTCTCTTTCAAATACAGCCTCAACTACATCGTGCCGTTCAAGACTGAGAAGAAGAGACACAACATGTTGTTCTCGCTCAACCTCGAATCGTCGGGCATGACCATCGGCGGACTCAACGCACTCATCAGTCCTAACGAGCGTTGGACCCTCAGCCGCAACCATCTTGACAGCACAGGCTACGACTATACCAGTTTCGAGAAAGTGGAATTCATCTACAACTACACCTACCGCATCAATCCTAAAAACTCTGTTGCCATGAGACTCTCTGCCGGCGGAATCATCCCGATAGGCAAAGGCTCATACATCCCTTACGAACGGGGGTTCTATGTGGGCACAAGCAACAGCATGCGCGGCTGGGGATACCGCGGTCTTGGTCCCGGTTCGTACGAACGGCAGAAAGACAGCCTTTTCACGGGCGACATTATGTTGGAACTGAACCTCGAGTACCGGGGCACCATCTACAAATCTTTCAAATTCGGAGTATTTGCAGACCTTGGAAACATCTGGCTCGCCCAAAAGAACGCAGACATGCCCAATGCCGACTTTGATATCCGGCGGTTTTACCGCGAACTTGCGCTTGACGTGGGTGTGGGACTGCGGCTCGACTTCGACTTCCTGATTATCCGGGTTGACTATGCGTTGCCTGTCTATGACCCCACGCGCACATCGTGGGGACGATGGATAAACAGCCAATGGTTTCACGGCAACCGGAAACTCAAGTGGATGGACGGATTCAAACTCGCTTTCGGCTATGCTTTCTGAGAAGAAACCAGAACCCGCTGCTCCACCATTGTGACGCTCTTAACGCCATTTGGCCTGAAAGTCAACGAGTATTCCGGGCATTTCCAGCGTGTCATCACCTTCGAAGACCTTTTCAAACTTGCCTGAAAGGGCAGCCGCAAAAGGCTATTCTATCTCCTCTATTATCTTGTTCAGCCCGAGGAACTCTGCGCAAGTGAGCGCCGCCCCTACCGTGACGCCAAGGATGCCATGCGAGTTGATATTCTGTCCTGTCATAAACAGGTTCGGAATCTTAGTCCGCTGAGACACAAGCGTTTGTGTGGGGAAATTTTTATCGCGCAGCACACCGTACATCGAGCCATGGTAGGTGGCGGTATAGTCGCGGTATGTGAGCGGCGAAGAGGTCGTATAATCCTCGACAGAACTGCGGATGCCGGGAAAAGATTCTTCCAGCACTTCGAGATAATGCTCGGCCGTCTGCTGCTTGAATGCTTCGTAGTCAGCGCCTCGGCGTCCGGTGCAAGTGTCTGCCCACTGCTCTACCTCTTCGTATTTCATATAGCCGATCATCTCCGCGCTTTGCGCCCACTGTTGATGCTGTTCAGTACACTGGTGCATAAACAGGTAATTGTAAACAGGGGCTTCCGGCTTGCGGTTGCCTGCCGCCCACACATCATTGCCGCGGTACCAAAAGAAATTGTGGTTGAGATAAGGCACCCGGTTTTCTTTGAATTTCATATAGACCGTAAAGTTGGCAATGCTGTTTTGCAAGCCACAGATACGTTCGCGATACACCTTGCGGATTAGTTTGGAATCGACCATATTGATGGTGGCTTGCGGATGGACATTGGAGATGACTGACTTGGCACGCACAAACTCGCCGGAAGCCAGTTCAACGCCCACAGCCTTGCTGTCATCGCACACAATGCGGCGCACCTCGCTGCAAGTGCGCAGTTCGCCACCAAAGCCACGTATGGAACGGGCCAGCGAACGCGCTATGGTGTCACCGCCGCCCACAATGCGCCACGCGCTCTGCATATAAAAATTGTTTACGAGAGCGTGAATATACGTCGGAGTGCTGTTCTTGATGCCGGCATAGAGCGGCAGGTTGGCGGCCAACACATTCTGCAACTCCGGATTTCTCGTCACCGAAGCGATAAAATCATCGACACTGCTCTTGACATAGTTGGCCTCGATGAAGACATGCTCCTCCACCTTGCGAAGATTATACAACGGCGATGCGTCTGCTATAGCGCGCACACGGCGTACATATTCCTTGATATCTGACCGTAAAGCGGGAAAACTATCACTTAGCGTGTCGGTAAAATTCTCGTAGCCAGAGGCATAACGGTACTGCTTGCCGCCAATGCTGTAAACGTCATAGCCGTCTTCGTCAAGTCTATTGAGTTTCACATTTCCAAAGAGTCTCAAGTACTTGAAAAGCCGGTTCATGATTTGCCCATCCAGCATACTGCCGATGTAGTGCATACCTGTATCAAACGAAACCCCGAAACGCCGGAAAGTCTGCAGGCAGCCGCCAATCTGCACATTCTTTTCGAGAAGCAGCACTTTAAAGCCGTTCTTGCTTAAAATATAGCCGCACACCAATCCTCCGAGGCCCGTGCCTAATATCACAATATCGTAAGAGTCGTCCATCTATTTCAATAACATTTTTTCGTCCAGCACGAGACTGAAGCCTTTTGTATCTGGCGGAAAGGCCAAATAGGTCAAATTTGCGGGCACGTTCGTACAATTTTCAGCAATGTCAAGGTTTTCGCTGTCGGCATCGCAAGCGGTCACCGACACATCGCGGCGCAACAAAGCTGCCAGCAGCGACAGTTCCCCGTATCCGCAATTGAGAAGCAGCAGCGTCCCGTTCTCGGGCACCGCTTTCAATGCGTCTGCCAGCCGCTGCTTGACACGCATTTTCTTGCGGCACGACTGGGCTGCTTCTTTCCCCTTGTAAAGGTAACTGTGCCACACCAGATCTTGCAGATAATCGGGGGTCTCACACTCCGCACGCAGCCGGCTATACATATCGCGGCACCGGCGGCACACCAACCGGGCCATGTCACGGCACGTTTTCCCTTTCCTCAAATCGACATTGTCAGGGGTTATCCGCTCGCCTACCAGCAGCGTGACACTCCCCTTGTGAACCATCATCTCATGTTTGGGCAACATGTCGCGGGTGCCGTGTACCACGACGGGCAGAATGTCCATACCCAACTGTTCTGCTATAAAGAAAGCCCCCTGATGAAAACGGCCGATGCTGTCGTTCTCCGACCGCGTACCCTCCGGAAACACCAGCAAAGAATACCCCTTGGCAGCCATCTCTCGAATTTTTTCCACATTCTGTTCCATACCATTCGACACGGGCATAGAGTCGCTATAGCGGAGCACACTCCGGTAGAACGGCATATTCCAAGCCCATTCGTTGGTGAGCACCATCAGTTTCGGAGTCAGGGCAAGCGTATAGATCAAGTCGAGGTGCGACTGGTGGTTGCAGACAATGATGGCCGGCTTGCTGAAATCCTCACCGTTCGGGTTGACAACCCGAAAAGAAGCACCCGGCAGTATCCGTGCAAGCCCTTTCATCATCAGCCGCAGAAGCCTATGGAACATCAGCCGCCGCCTGTCGGTACGGCGACCAAAACCCAGCAACACAAAGCCGCAGACCGTAAGCACAACAAAACCAAAGATGAAATAGAGCCCGCCAATCATCATCATCAAGATGCTCATAATAGTTACAGGGCGACGGCGCGGCTTCCCGTTGGATGTAATAAGCCACTTGAACAGCACAGGCGGTACAATGTAGGCCATCAAGACAACCGAAAACATACCGACAATGGTCACCTCGGCGAGCGACCGCATTGCCGGATGCTTGGCAAATATCAGCATCCCGATACCAATAAACATAATGGAAGCCGACAAGATGATCGAATTCTTGAACTGCGACACAATCTTACGGCCACAAGCATACTCATATATCAGCCCCTCGGTCACAAAAATGGAATAGTCGTCGCCCATGCCGAAGATGAACGTCGCCAAAATGATGTTTACGATGTTGAAGCGGATTCCGGTCATGCCCATAATGCCCAGTATCCAAATCCAGGCGATGACCAGCGGCAAGAACGCGGTAAGGCAGAGTTCAATTCTGCCAAACGAGAACAACAGAAACGCAAACACAATAAAACCGCAAATGTAAAGTACATAGTCAAAGTCGTCTGAAAGCGCCGACACCAGCCGAGAGGCTATCGACGAATCGGTAAAGGAAAACACGTCGGGATGTTCGTGGTTCAGCTTTTCTTCGATACGGGAAGCCTGATTTTTTTCTACCTTCAGTATGTTATACACCAGAGCCTTGTCTGCTTCAACTGACACATATTCAGCCGCTGGTCCATTGCGGACGGGGTCAAAGAAGCCCTCGTCCTGCACTTGATATTGTTTGGAAACGATTTCCTTGCACGGGTCAAAAGCCACAGGTGCAAAACCGTTGCGGGCGGCGGCCCGGTCAAGTCTGTCGAGAAACACCTCGCGCCGTCCTTGCCAAAAGTTCTCCCAACGGCGAAGGCGCTCTTCCTGCATGCTGCGCGACGGCAGGAATGTGGCAATGCCGCTGATACTTTTCACCGCCGTGTCGCAACGCAGCGAGTCGAGCAGCGTGGCGATGCCTTCATAACCAGCCAAAGCCCCATCCAGACTTTCGCCCTCGGCAATGCAATAGACCGTTGCCAGAGAGGTGTCCGTTGCGGCCCGCAATTTGTCGAAAGTCTCCCGCTGCTCCTTGGTCATATAATTGATATGGTGCATATCCGTATCAAACGAGGTGCGGAACGAAAATATGTAAAACAGAACCGTAAGGCCGAGAACCGCTGCAAACAGCCCTTTCACATTCTCGGGGCGGCTTTCGGCGATATGCTTGAACGTGAGTTCACGCGACTTGCCAGAGAACCTGCGCCCCATCAGGTGTGGCAGGAAAAGCAGCACAAACAGTATGGTGCCAATTAACAGAAGGGCGGCAAAGAGACCAAGGTCGCGCATCGCATCAGAACTGATGAAGAGCAGACTGAGAAAAGCCCCTACTGTCGTAATGTTGCCGACAAGCAGCGGGCTGACCACTTCGCGGATAATCTGCTCCTTGTCGTCGGTACGCTTGAAGTGCGAGAGAAAATGGATGGGATAATTGATGGCGATGCCGATGATGACAGAAGCCACTCCCACGGCAATGACCGAAACCGGATTTTTGAACAGAGCAATGACACCGAGGGCGAACAAACCGCCAAAAGCCGTGCAGACCACAATCAGCAGAATGCTTCTGACATTGCGGTAATAATAGTAGAGCAACGCCACAATGAGGAGCAGCGACAAGGCAACGGCCATAAAACTGTCGCGCTTTATCTGTTGCGCATTGGTCAATGAGATCTGCGTCGCCCCGAAGCAGCGCAGTTGCACCTGCCCGTCTGTTTCGCGGGCAGCAACCGACATGGCCTCTTCGATATTGCGTACCAACACGGCATTGTTCTTGGTTTCGCTGAGCGGATAGGCTGAAGTAACTATCAGCATTGCCTCTTTGCCGTCTTTAGAGAAAATAAAGCCGTTGTCGGTGTTATAACTGTCATTCAGCCGAAAAGACTCCAAAGATTGCAAAAGCCGGGAGGAGAAAAACAGCGGGTCGCGTTCGATGACGGTCCGCATCATCGGCACAGGCGCAGCCACCAGTTTCCGCGTTTCGGCCAAACGTCTGTCTATCGCCTCTTCCGTCATCATAGAATCCATCTGTCTGTAATCCTCTTCCGTAAGGAAATAGGGCATATTCTCTACCACAAACGACACCAAATCATTTATTGACTGGTCATCAACTTGGCACAAAAGCGACTTCACAAGATGAAGAGAGTCGTGGTCAGACAATTCGCGGGCGGTACTTTCCACCGCCGACATCAGCAGTTCCAAGTCGGGGGCGCTTGCCGTATCAGACATCGAGGCACTGACAACCAGTTTGTTGTCGCCTCCGAGATGCTCGTAGGCATAATTGACTCGGCTGTTCTCCTTATTGCCGGGAAGGAAACGGCTGATATCCTCCACAAAATCGAGACGCAAGGCACTCAAGGCACAAAGCGCCGTAATGACGGCCAAGAGCGTCCACATCACGGCGGGGTGTTTTTCAAAATGCCGGTAAACCAATACAAACAGCCTTTTCATCCTCAAGAATTGAAGCCGCAAAGATAGCACAAAACGCGCAAACCGCGAAATCTTTGGCAAACTGCAACTGGGGATGCCCCAAAAGCACACAGGTGAATGAAAATTTTATATTTTTGCCGCCGCTGCTGAATGGCGGCGGAAAGTATCACACAAACTCAAAAGAGACAAATTTTTATTCAAAATAGAATTATGAAAAGAGATCAGCAGATTTTTGATTTAATCCAGCAGGAGCGGCAGCGCCAAACCAACGGCATTGAGCTCATTGCCTCTGAAAACTTCGTGAGCGACCAGGTGATGGAAGCCATGGGCTCCGTCATGACCAACAAATACGCCGAGGGTCTTCCCGCCAAGCGCTATTACGGCGGTTGCCAGATTGTGGACCAGAGCGAACAGATTGCCATCGACCGCGTAAAACAGCTCTTCGGCTGCGAATGGGCAAACGTGCAGCCGCACTCCGGCGCACAAGCCAATATGGCAGTGCTGCTGGCATGCCTCAAGCCCGGCGACACGTTCATGGGACTTGACCTGAACCACGGCGGACACCTTTCACACGGTTCCCCTGTCAACTCTTCAGGCATCCTCTACCACCCCGTAGCCTATCAGGTAGATGAAGAGACCGGCTGCATCAACTATGACACTATGGAAGAGGTGGCGCTCCGCGAACGCCCGAAACTCATCATCGGCGGCGCTTCTGCCTACAGCCGCGATTGGGATTGGGGCCGCATGCGTAAAATCGCTGATGAGGTCGGCGCCATCCTGATGGCCGACATCTCCCACCCCGCAGGACTCATCGCCAAAGGACTGCTCAACAATGCCGTGGCACACTGCCACATTGTCACCACTACCACCCACAAGACCCTCCGCGGACCGCGCGGAGGCCTTATTATGCTGGGCAAAGACTTTGAAAACCCATGGGGCAAAACCACTCCCAAGGGCGTTGTGAAAATGATGTCGCAACTTCTGGACTCTGCCGTGTTCCCTGGCGTGCAAGGCGGACCGCTTGAGCACGTGATCGCAGCAAAGGCTGTGGCTTTCGGCGAAGCGCTCACCGACGAATACGCACAATATGTCAAACAGGTCAAACTGAACGCCGCAGCCATGGCTGACGCCTTCATCAAGAGAGGATACAAAATCATCTCCAACGGCACCGACAACCACTTGATGCTGATTGACCTCCGCACCAAATTCCCCGACATGACCGGAAAAGTCGCCGAAAACACGCTCGTCAAGGCCGATATCACCATCAACAAGAATATGGTTCCGTTTGACACCCGCTCTGCTTTCCAGACCTCTGGCTTGCGCGTAGGTACGCCCGCCATCACCACACGCGGACTCAAAGAGAACGAAATGGACGGCATCGTTGAGATGATTGACAATATTCTTTGCGATGTCGAGAATGAAGAACTCATCGCCAAGACCCGCAAACAGGTCAACGATATGATGCACGACCGCCCGCTGTTTGCCTGGTAATAGCCTTCAAGCTCTGATGTGTTTGGTTTTTTGATGTTTCCAGACATATTTGATGATTTAAAATGTTACATTTTGATGTTGAGACAGCCCCGGATCATGCCAGGGCTGTCTTTTTATTACTGATACCATAATCTCGGAAAAACATTCACAAACGTTGTCAGATATTTTTTTTATGGCTACAGAAAAGGTGCGATAAAAAATGTATCTTTGCCGCCGTTATCAAAAAAAGAGACAAGAGCATGAACAGCCCGACCCTTGAACAGAAAGTGATTTCCATCATCGACCAGATTCGTCCATACCTGCAACAGGATGGCGGTGACATCGAATTCATAGAACTTACGCCTGAAAATGTGGTCAAAGTCAAGCTTCAAGGCGCTTGCGGCTCTTGCCCCCACGCCAAAATGACCCTGAAAAGCGGCGTGGAACAAACCATCAAAAACTATCTTCCCGAAATTGACCATGTGGAAGACATCATTTTAGGTTTCTAAAACAGCAGAGAGCATGGGACTGAAGTGCGGCATAACAGGACTGACCAATTCCGGCAAGACTACCATATTCAACTGCATATCGAACACGAAAGCAGCCGTGACAGAGTTCGCCTACAGCACGAACAAGTCGAATATCGGTGTCTGCTCCGTGCCTGACAACCGTCTGACGCACATCAACACATTCATCCATGCCGACAAACTGGTATATGCAACCCTTGACCTTGTAGACATCCCCGGTTTGGCAAAAGGCGCAAGCCACGGCGAAGGCATCGGCAACGCATTTCTGGCCGACATCCGCCTCTGCGACGCGCTTATCCATGTGCTCCGCTGCTTCGACAACCCCGCCCTTCCCCACGTGGAAGGCTCTGTAGATCCTGTCCGCGACATCGAAATCGTGGATTTTGAACTGCAGTGCAAAGACCTCGAACAGATTGACCGGAAAATACAGAAAGTAGAAAAAGCCGCCAAAATCGGAGAGAAAACCGCCAAGCACGACTATGAAGTGCTGAAAAAATACAAAGAACATCTGGAGAGTTTCCAGAATGTGCGCACGCTCGAAGTTACAGAAGACGAGCAGGCTGTAGTGGCCGACATGATGCTGCTTACCGCCAAGCCGGTGCTTTATGTCTGCAACGTGAACGACAACGATGCAGCCACAGGCAACGCCTATTCAGAAAGCGTTAAGAAATATGTGGCAGAGAACGGCGGCGAAATGCTCGTGATTGCGGCCAAGATAGAATCTGAGATTGCAGAGCTCGACAATGAAGAGGACCGGAAAGCATTTCTGGAAGATGTGGGGCTCACAGAGCCGGGCGTAAACAAAGTGATCCGCGCGGCCTACAAGATGCTGGATCTGATTTCGTTCTTTACGGTAGGCGGCAAAGAAAACCGGGCATGGACCATCAAGCGTGGGATGTGCGCCCCGCAGGCCGCCGGTGTCATACACAGCGACCTTGAACGTGGGTTCATCCGTGCTGAAGTGATAAAATACGATGACCTTGTAAGCCTCGGCTCCGAACTCAAATGCAAGGAGGCCGGCAAACTGTTCGTAGAAGGCAAAAACTATGTGGTTCAGGATGGCGACATCCTGCATATCAGGTTCAACGTATAGAAAAATGCGGTAGTAGCTCAGTTGGCAGAGCGGCGGCTTCCCAAGCCGCAGGTCGCGGGTTCGACCCCCGTCTACCGCTCCAAAAAAAAGGAAAGAGCAGCAGTCTTGGAACACAGATTGCTGCTCTTTTGGTTATGCACGTTATTTTGTAAC
>CAVIPZ010000037.1:0-11745 GCA_963644715.1 bacterium
TTTCAATATCGCAAGAAAAAATTTTTTCTGATTTTTTCATCCGATTTTTTTCTTACTTTTGCGCTTTCAATCCGAAAGAGGCTCTTCGTTTTGATTTATAGCAAGTTAACCTCATTTATCCATTAAAAAAAGGCTCTTGTCCGAGCCAAAAGTATAGGACAAACAAAACAATGTCAGAAGAATTACAGAATGCTCCCGAGCAAGTTGCAGCACCGGTTGAGAACGCAGTTCCCGCAGAAAATACGGAAATGAGCGCACCTCAGACAGAATCCACGGAAGCCCCGAAACCCAGAAAAATGAGAGAGTTCGAGAACGCTTATGGTTCTCTCGACAATTTCGATTGGGACAAGATTGACGAGGACGGCAGCAAATATTCCGCAGAAGAGCAGTCCAGACTGGAAGACCTTTACACCAAGTCGTTCAAGTCTGTAGATGAGAATGCTGTCATTATGGGCAAAGTCGTTTCCATCAACAGCCGCGAGGTTGTGGTTAACATCGGCTTCAAGTCAGATGGTGTCATCAACGCTTCGGAACTCCGCTATAACCCTGATCTTAAGATCGGCGACGAAATCGAGGTTTATGTGGAAAGCCAGGAAGACGCCAACGGCCAGTTGCAGCTGTCACACAAACGCGCCCTCATCCTCAAGTCTTGGAAACGCGTCAACGAAGCTTACGACAACCAAGAAATCATCAAGGGTTACGTCAAAGGCAAGACCAAAGGCGGTCTCATCGTCGATGTGTTCGGCATCGAGGCTTTCTTGCCCGGCTCTCAGATCGAAGTCAAGCCTATCCGCGACTACGATGTCTATGTTGACAAGACTATGGAGTTCAAGGTCATTAAGATCAACCACGACTACAAGAACGTGGTGGTTTCGCACAAGGCTCTGATTGAAGATGAAATCGAGGCCCAGAAAGCCGAAATCATCAGCAAACTCGAGAAAGGACAAATCCTGGAAGGCACCGTCAAGAACATCGCTTCTTACGGCGCATTCATCGACCTTGGCGGCGTAGATGGCATGATCCACATCACCGACCTGTCATGGGGCCGCATCAGTTCTCCTGAAGAGGTGGTACATCTCGACCAGAAACTCAACGTTGTCATTCTCGACTTTGATGAAGAGAAACAACGTATTGCATTGGGTCTCAAACAACTCACCCCGCATCCGTGGGACAACCTCGACCCCAACCTCAAAGTTGGCGACAAGGTCAAAGGCAAAGTCGTCGTCATTGCCGACTACGGCGCATTTGTGGAGATTATCCCCGGCGTGGAAGGCCTGATCCATGTTTCAGAAATGTCTTGGTCTCAGCACCTCCGCACCGCTCACGACTTCCTGAAAGTCGGCGACGAAGTGGAAGCTGTCATCCTCACCCTCGACCGCGAAGAGCGCAAGATGTCCCTCGGCATCAAACAGCTCATCCCGGATCCTTGGGCTGACATCCTCACCAAATACCCTGTCGGCTCCAAACACACGGCTACGGTCCGCAACTTCACGAACTTCGGCATCTTTGTCGAGCTTGAAGAAGGCGTTGACGGCCTGATCCACATCTCCGACCTCTCCTGGTCCAAGAAAATCAAACATCCCGCAGAGTTCACCAAGATCGGCGAACCTATCGATGTTGTGGTTCTCGAAGTCGATACCGACAACCGCCGCCTCAGCCTCGGCCACAAACAACTGGAAGAGAATCCTTGGGACGTGTTTGAGACCGTGTTCACCGTCGGTTCTGTCCATCAGGGTACCATCACGTCGATGAACGACAAGGGCGCTGTAGTTGCACTTCCTTACGGCATCGAGGGATTCGCTTTCAACCGCAACCTGATGAAAGAGGACAAGTCTATGGCAAAAGTGGACGATGTGCTCGACTTTATGGTCGTTGACTTCTCCAAAGAGTCCAAGAAAATCCACCTTTCCCACACAAAGACGTGGCAGGCTTCGAGAGACGACGAAGACAGACAGAGAGACGATGAGGCCAGAAGACAAGCCAAGGAGATTGCCAAAATAAACGAAAGCAACGTTGAAAAGCCGAAACTCGGCGACCTCAACATCCTCCAGTCTCTGAAAGAAGATCTTGAAAAAGAAGGAAAATAGATTTTTCTCATAGTAATTTTTATCCGAAAGGCACTCTTCACGAGTGCCTTTTTTTGTATTTTCGCCGCTCAAAAATCCAAACATGAAAAAACTTGTTTTCGCGCTTGCATTGGCTCTGTCCGTATCGCTCTGCACCGCACAGCGTTTCGTTGGATACGTGGCCGCCGGCGCCAACTTTTCGCAGATTGAGGGCGATGACGTTCACGGCTTCTACAAAGTAGGGGTGAATGCCGGTCCCGGGGTCATGCTGCCCCTCAACCGCAAGCAGACCTGGACCGTGTCGGCCGAGCTGCTCTATGTGCAGAAAGGCTCGTATGCCACTTACAACAAGAAACCTTTCGACACAACCATCTATGCACCAACAATGTACGAAGACATTGACCGAAGTGTCCCGTTCAACGGAAAGGTAAAGTGCAAGATGGCGCTCGACTATATACAAGTGCCCGTCATGTTCCGCTATGAAGACATGCGCTCGGGTTGCTTCATCGGCGCGGGCTTCTCTTGGAGCCGTCTGGTGAGAGCCAAGGAAATCTACAACGGCTTCACCCGCACCACGTCACTGACCACGGGCACGTTCAAAACCAACGACTGGTCGGTGCTGGCCGAAGCGGGCGTACGGCTTTACAAGAACCTCACCCTCAACGTGCGCTGGGAATACTCGATGGCACCGATACGCACGATGGTTTTCCAGACAGGCAGGAGCAAGAGCGACGGCACCTTTGAGATTACAGAGACCCGCACCAACAAACTCCACAACCACGTGCTCACCTGCCGCCTGGTCTATTTCATCAATGAGAAATTCACCCGCAACACGAAAGTCAAAAACGACGGCACCCTGATCGGCACCAGATGGGTGAGAGACATTCCGCAATACTACTAACCGCATCAACGAACAATGACAAACAGAAACAATTACAGAAATGTCCTGACCGCCGCCTGCCTCACATTGCTGGCTATGCTTTTTGCAGGATGCGACGACAAAATAGACTTGACCGCCGAGTACGAAGACATCACCGTTTCGTACGGAATGATGAACAAGAGCGATTCCGTTCACTACTTCAAAATCTACCGTGGCTTCATCACTGACGAAAATGCCTATACAGAGGCCGGCAATTGGGACAATGTTTACTATCCCGTTGACTCTCTGGAAGTAAGGGTGGAAGTACGCAACGAAAACGGCGCATTGGTGCGCAGTGTGGTGCTGGACACCACAACCGCCATAGCCAAAAAACAAGGCTATTTCGCCGCCCCGAAGCAACTGCTCTACTGCTACAAAGATTCGCATCTCAATGAAGACAACAAGTACCGCCTCGTCATCAAGCGGGTGAACAGTGGCAAAGAGATTTACGCCGAGACTACCGTAGTCGGCGATTTCGCGTTCCGCTACCCAATGCAGAACTGGAACATGACGCTCGACACCTATACGCCCATCAAGTTCAAGGCGGCAGCCAATGCCAGCATCTATGACCTGTATCTCACCTTTTATTACATCGAAGAGAACAAGAAAAGCGGCGAAGTGGCGCACAAATCCTTCACCAAGAAGTTGAACTCGGCCTTTATACGCTCCTCGGCCACCGAAGAGGTTGCTTATACGGGATTTACGCCCATATCATTCTATACCCTTGTGTCGCAATCAATCAGTCCAAACGAGGATGTAGTCCGCTACATTGACGGTTTTTCCTGCATACGGCTCACGGCATGGGCTGCCAACGAAATCTTCGCCAACTACTACGACATCTCAAACCCCACCAGCAGCATCGTGCAAAGCCGGGGCTCCTATACAAACTTTGTTTCCGCAGGCAACGATGACGCCTTCGGATTTCTGGCTTCGCGAAACAGTTGCCAGCGGACATTCACCTGGAGTTCGTCTATCGACCACAACGAAGACACGTTAGTGTCGGGCAAACGTACCGCCGGGCTTCAGTTCCGATACTACCGCGAGTACTTGAACAACCACGCTTCCGACACAATTCTCAACAAATAACCACAAAAGCGGAAGCGCGAGACGTTTTAGCACTGTATTGTTCTTGGACAAGAAACGGCAAAACCTTATTGCCGGCAGTTGACGCCTTTCTTTTTCAGGAGTTTCTGGTGATATTGCACACGCATTGAAAAATCTTTCCAGTCTTTCTTTTCCCGTGGACTCCACACACATTCAGAGAGGGCGCACAAGCGTGGAAACAGTTGGTATTCGGCCTGCTCGGGGGTGTTGATGTATTCGGTCCACAAATTGCATTGGCCTCCGAGGATATGCTTGGCCTGCGCTTCGGTCAGACCTTTCATTTCAGGATCAAACTGGTAGGCTTTCTCCAATGTAACAAGGCCAGACATAGCCAACGGTTCCTTTTCGGGCTTGTCCTGATAGAAGTTGAAATAGCAATAGTCGGCCGGACAGAAGATGACGTCATTGCCGTGAACGAGGGCGGTTTTGCCTACAGACGTGTCTTGCCAGCACATAATGGTACACTTGCTGGTCATATCATCCGAAACGACATCATCCCACACTATCGTCTTCTTTCCCAACTGTTTAAGATAATTCTCCATCTCGTTCATCATCCACTGCTGCAATCCGAATTCGCCGTCAAGACCTTTTTCGGCGATTCTCAGTTGGCACTTGGAACAGTTCTGCCAGTTGTCAGACATAGCCTCGTCGCCGCCAATGTGGACATACTGGCACGGGAAAAGTTCGGACACCTCTTTCAGCACATCCTTGTAAAACTGCAACACCTCATCATTGCCGGCACACACGATGGCTTTAGGCGGCCAATAGGGACCTACCGCCACCATATAAGGGTAGTCGTCGCAGGCAAACTGCGGATACGAGGCCAGGATGGCACTGCAATGCCCCGGGAGTTCAATTTCGGGAATGATCTCCACATTCCGGACGGCGGCATAGTCCACAATATCGCGTACCTGCTCCTTGGTATAGAAGCCTCCGTAAGTCATCGGTTCTTCGGGGCTGGGCGGATTAGAGGTGCTCCACTCATCGCGCTGCGGACGCCACGCGCCTATCTCCGTCAGTTTCGGGTATTTGTCAATCTGTATCCGCCATCCGTGGTCATCGGTCAGATGCCAATGCAAACGGTTTATCTTATAGGCTGAAATCATGTCGATGTACTTTTTCACGAAATCGGCCGAAAAGAAATGCCGCGACACATCGAGATGCGTTCCGCGATAGGCAAACCGCGGATAGTCGGTGATCTTGCAACAAGGGATACGGTAATTTTCATTGTCGGCCAGCATATCCGGAGCGGTCATCTGCAGCAAAGTGCGGAAAGCATAATAAAGCCCTGCCGCGGTATTGGCCGTAGCGGTGACGCGGCCTTTCTTAACCACGATCCGATAACCCTCGTCGCCCAACTTGTCGTCACGTTTTTTATTGACAGAGAACAGGATGCAATTGCGACGACGGGCGGTCTGGTCGCCCATATTAGGCTTTGTGCCGAAAAAGTCGCGATAGCTGTCGTTGATGAGCGACGTGAAGCCCGGCAGTTGCAGCGCCGACTGGTCAAAGCAGAGGTAAGTCTCGCGGTCAAGGGTAAAGCAGCCGGTTTTTGCTTCATATTCAACGGGCTGCGGAATGATTGTGACGGGCATCTTCTTGCCGCATCCAGCCGCCATCAGCGCGCAGACCAGCAACACAAGGGGTAATGAATTCTGTTTCATTTCTACAATATTATTAATAAACGAGTGCGAAAATACAAAAAAATCGTGACATCAGTTATTCAAAATCAGCGGTTGATAAAATAAGCGGAGAAATGCAAAAGGAAAGGGATTTATAGGGTACTTTTGCCTGTCATCAGCAAAAATATCGGCGCATCACAATATTTGCTGACATTTTATAGTTTGACAACAAAAAAACAAGCAATTATGAAAAAGCTACTTTGTTTAATGGCTGCGGCGTTCCTGTCTGTTGCGTCGTTTGCGCAGGCCGACCATGCCAAATATTACATTGAGGGTGACTTCAACATCACGAGAGGCAGCCAAAACCAGTTTGTCTATACCTTGAGCAACGTCACATCGCGCGGCATCACGTTCGACTCTGCCAAAACGATTACGGGGCAGGTGGAGGGCGACGAGTCCATATCGTTCACCTTTGAGAAAGCCAACACAGACTATCCCGGCGGTTTCGGCGAGGGGCTGAAATTCTGGAAATGGCAGTCTGACGGCAAAGACTACAGCTGGCAACGCGACAGCGAGGTGAAAGACGCCCAGCAGAACTTCAAGTCAGACGGTATGATGGTGGTGATGCTGATTCTCGACTGCAGCACATCGCTCGGCGAGGCCAACTTTGCCAAACTGCAGAATGCCGCCGTCAAGTTCATCGACATCCTGTACAACGCCTCCCCTAACGGCAACGTGCGTCTGGGCATCATGGGCTTCAACACCATGAAAAACACCGACAAGATGATACTTGACATCCAGCCGCTTACTGCCGAGACACGCAACGAGATGCTGGACTTCATACACGGGCTCACCCTCTACAACAACACCTCGCTCTATTATGCCATGCACAAAGGCTCCGACCTCATCGGCACTTACGTTTCCGCGTTGAGCCAGGAAGACCGCGAAAAATACGACTATTCCTGCATGGTGTCATTCACCGACGGCTATGACAACCATTCTGCCGACGAGCGTATCGGCATCCCCGACAAAGGTCTCGACAACCCCTATTTCCAGTATGTGCGCGACAATGTGGTGAACAAACTGGTTGGCGGCAAGGAACTTAAAAGCTACATCATCGCCATCAAGGGCAACGACGTGTCAGAAGACAACAAACTCTATCAGACCGTGTTCAAAGGACTTGCCTCCGACGAGCCGTTCCTGCTGTCAGACTTCAGCCAGCTTGAGAGCCAGTTTGAGACTATGGCACAGGAACTGATGAAACGCTGGCAGAACCTCACCTGCTACGTGCCCGCCGCCTACAAAGGAAAAGTACGTTGGACATTGGGCGATGCCAAAGAGGAAAAGGTGAAAGCAAAAGAGCCCGAAACGCAGAAAGAGCCCGAGAACGGCAAGGTGGTATGGGGTGTCAACGCCAATGCCAACTTTGAAATCGCCACCAAAAAATCCGTGTTCTACCCCGGGCTGGGCATCGGCTTCGACTTTTCCATCCCGTTGGAGAAGCTCGCTGCCGGCGGTTTTGTGGGGCTCAAATACGACATTGCCGGCCCGGTACACATCTCGTTCGGCCCGCAAATGGTGGTTGCCAAAAATTACAACAAGGAGTCGCAAAAGAACTTCATAGCCGGACTGGCATTGGACTTGCGGTGCAACACGACCACGGCGCCCGGCAAGAAAAACAAAGAAGAATACAAATGGCAAAAAGACAATTTCGGAGCCGGCGTCATGTTCCGTTTAGGCATGACATTCCCGAAACGCGTTTATGGTACAATTGATTTCAGCGTAGGCGGATTCTCCTCGCAGCTTGGAGGTCCGGTAGAAGGCGACGCCCCGACAACTGACCCGTCTGCAGATCCGTCTGACATTGATATTGTCAAAAGCCCTACCCGCGCCTACTACAACTTCGCCGTCACCATCGGCTATCGTTTCTGAACAAATCGTTCATACAAAGAGATCGGCGGCGATACCGTCCGCAAACCACATGCCGGCATCCGTCAATCGGAGCCGGTTTTCTGTTTTCTCGAAATAACGTTCCGGATAATGATGGCCGAAATGATCAACCAGCATACTCTTGCGTGCCGTGCCGAACTTTTTTTCCACCTCGCCAAGGTCAACGCCCCGGCAAGTGCGCAGACGCAGCAGCACCGTCTCGTTGTACAAGTCATCTTCCGTGAGCGTTTCCCGCTCTTCACAATCAACTCCAGCCTCCATGTTCTTAAGATAGCGGGCAATGTTTGCGGGATTCCACTGGCGGCATTTCCCGTCAAAAGAGTGGGCAGCAGGTCCGAGACCAAGGTATGGGGTATGGTTCCAATACGAGGAATTGTGTTTTGACTCAAATGCAGGACAGGCAAAATTCGACACCTCATAATGTCTCATGGACGTGCCGACGAGTGTCTGCAACAACACATCATACTGGCGTGCAGCCAAGTCATCATCAACAGGAGCGTGGCAGCGGTTGCAAATACGACGGTAAAGAATCGAGTTTTCTTCCGGCGTGAGCGCATAGCACGACAAGTGCTGCACGGGCAACGACAAAGCCATTTCAACGTCTGCAACCCATTGAGCATCATTGCGTTCAGAGACACCATAGATAAGGTCAACGGAAATGTTTCCGAAACCCACGGCGGCGGCATTGTTCACCGCCGCCACCGCCTCTGCCGCAGTGTGCCGCCGCCCCATAAACCGCAGCGCCTCATCGCTGAACGACTGAATGCCGATGCTCAGCCGGTTGATGCCCAGCGTCCGCAAGTCGTTGCAATACTGCGGCGTCAACTGCTCGGGGTTCGCTTCCAACGTGATCTCGGCATCCTTTGACAGCGGGAAGAACTGCGCAATGCCGTCTAAAATGTCCGCCAATTCCGTGACATCCAGCAAACTCGGAGTGCCGCCCCCAAAATAGAGCGTATCATACTTGACTGCATCTATATAATCATTGCGTAACTGCATCTCCTTTTTCAAGGCGTTCAAAAAGGCAGAACGGTCAGCCGGCATTCTGACGGAATAGAAGCCGCAATAGATGCATTTTGACTTACAGAAAGGAATATGGATATAAATGCCCGCCATGCTTTTTTGGTTTTGGGATGCAAAAATAGACTTTTCCGTTAAAATGATATTTTTGCAGCCCGAATCTGTAAAATTTCAAAAGATGAAAAAATGCATTATACTTTTTGTAATGACCATCATGATGTCTGTTTCAGCCGTGACCGGACAGACGAACGCCCCGAAAGCGATTTACGATGAAACGGCAGATGCCATGGCCGCTATCAAGCAGGCAACGGCGCAGGCAAAGAGCCAAAACAAGTACGTATTCTGTCAAGTGGGCGGAAACTGGTGTCCGTGGTGCCTTAGATTTGCCGACTTTGCCGAAAAGGACACGACCGTAGCCAAGGTTTTGCACGACAATTTCGTTTACATCCACGTCAACTGGTCGCGTGCCAACAAGAATCCCGAGGCGATGCGCTATCTGGGCAACCCTGCCCGTTTCGGATTCCCGGCATTCGTGATTCTTGACGAGAAAGGGAGGCCGATACACATCCAGAACTCGTCATACCTTGAAAAAGACAAGGGCTATGACACGCAGAAAGTGGTCGATTTCCTGCGCAGCTGGACCCCCCAAGCCGTCAACACGCTGAAGTGACGAAACTTGACAAAAAAAGAATGGCAAGGAATCGGTTGACTCCTTGCCATTTTCTTTTTCCTATAAATTTGTTACAACAGGTGGCAAGAGACCGTAAGTCCGGCCATCACAATAGAGACCATACTCATCAACTTGATAAGGATATTGAGCGACGGGCCGGCGGTATCCTTGAACGGGTCGCCCACCGTGTCGCCGACAACGGTAGCTTTATGGTTTTCGGATCCCTTACCGCCAAAGTTGCCCTCTTCCACATACTTTTTGGCATTATCCCAGGCACCGCCGGAGTTGGCCATAAAGACAGCCAGCACAAAGCCGCAGCCCAGTCCGCCGACCAGCAGGCCGAGCACGCCGGCCACGCCGAGAATGAGTCCCGTGATGATGGGAGCCAAAATGGCAAGCAGTGACGGCAGCAGCATCTCGTGTTGTGCCCCCTTGGTAGAGATAGCTACACAACGCGCATAGTCGGGCGTGCCTTCGCCGGTAAGGATACCTTTGATTTCTCTGAACTGGCGGCGCACCTCCTCCACCATCTTCTGGGCGGCGCGACCTACGGCATTCATCGTAAGTCCGCAGAACAGGAAAGCCATCATCGAACCGATGAATATGCCGACCAGCACCTGAGGGTTGATCAGGCTTACATTATAATATTCCATAAAGTCGATAAGGCTGGCTTGAGAAGTCTCAACCACACGTTCGCCAATTTCGAGCGTTTCAGTGCCTATGCGGACCAGTGCGATCTTGATTTCCTCCACGTAGGACGCCAGAAGCGCCAAAGCCGTAAGCGCGGCCGAGCCGATAGCGAAGCCCTTGCCCGTGGCGGCCGTAGTGTTGCCTAATGCATCGAGGGCATCGGTGCGTTGGCGCACTTCAGGTTCGAGACCACTCATCTCGGCATTGCCGCCCGCATTGTCAGCGATAGGGCCGTAAGCGTCGGTGGCCAGGGTGATGCCGAGGGTTGAAAGCATGCCCACGGCGGCAATGCCGATGCCGTAGAGTCCTAACGAGAGATTATGTGCCGTAAACGAAAGTTGGAAGCCGTTGGCGCACAAGTAAGCCAAAATGATGGCCACGCCAATCGTAATCACCGGGATAACCGTGGAAATCATGCCCAGTCCGAGTCCCGAAATGATAACCGTAGCCGGACCCGTTTTAGAAGATTCGGCCACCTTTTGGGTAGGCTTGTACGACTGTGAAGTATAATATTCGGTGGATTTTCCGATAATCACGCCAGCCAGCAGGCCGACGATGACCGACAGGGAGACATTCCACCAAAGCGACGTTTCGGTGCCGAAAACGAGCGCAAAGACGGCAAAGGTAGCCACTGCAATCAGGAAAGCTGCGGTATTGGTGCCGCGGCTAAGTGCTTTAAGCAGTTTGTTCATATTGGCATCCTCCGTAGTATGTACCATATAAATACCTAAGATAGAGAGGATAACGCCTACGGCGGCAATCATCATCGGTGCGAGGATAGACTTCATCTGCATCTCCACGCTTACCGAAGCGAAGGCGGCGGCACCCAGGGCCATAGTAGAAAGGATAGAGCCGGCGTACGACTCGTAAAGGTCGGCGCCCATGCCTGCCACATCGCCCACGTTGTCGCCCACGTTGTCGGCAATCGTGGCGGGGTTTCTTGGGTCGTCTTCCGGGATATTGTATTCGGTCTTGCCCACCAGGTCTGCGCCCACATCAGCGGCTTTGGTGTAGATGCCGCCGCCCACGCGTGCAAAGAGAGCCTGCGTAGAGGCACCCATGCCGAAAGTGAGCATCGTAGTGGTAATGATAACCAGATGGTTCTGCTCGGGGATGAAATGGTTGAGAATCAGGAACCAAAGCGAGATGTCGAGCAGGGCGAGCCCTACCACGGTCAGACCCATGACGGCACCGCTTCGGAAAGCGACCTGCAAGCCTTTGTTGAGCGACTGGCGTGCGCCGTTAGCGGTACGGGCAGAAGCGTATGTGGCAGTTTTCATACCCAAGAAGCCGGCCAAGCCGGAGAAAAAGCCGCCCGTGAGGAATGCAAACCACACCCAATTGTTCTGCAACCCGAAGAGGGACATCACAAAGAAAAGGGCGGCAAGGATGACAAAGACAA
This sequence comes from bacterium, assembly GCA_963644715.1. Lineage (GTDB taxonomy): Bacteria > Bacteroidota > Bacteroidia > Bacteroidales > WCHB1-69 > F23-D06. Next base: position 11,444 of record CAVIPZ010000037.1, read on the forward strand.
TCGTCACCACCTTGTATTGCTGTTTCAGGTATGCCATGGCGCCTTTTCTGACATGCGAAGCTATTTCGCGCATCGTAGGCGTTCCCTCGTCTTCTTTCAGCATCTTGCGGTAGAACAGGAATGCAAACCCTAAGGCCACAACGGATGCGAAGAACGCACCCCAAACATAATGTACCAGATTTTCCATAAAATGATTATTTAGTGTTGATTAATGATTTGAATTTCAAATAGTTATTCATTCAGTCGCACTTATCGCGAAGAATGAGCAAAGATATTAAAATATTTTTTATAGGCTTTAGATG
>CAVIPZ010000038.1:0-11724 GCA_963644715.1 bacterium
TTGCGTCTCGTTTATATGTGCCATTTGCATTTGTTTTAGAGACCGCAAAAGTGGCATTTTTTTCAGGAAAGCCCGCCGTACGGCGGGCTTTCCTGTTCCCCCGTTTTTATAACTTTCCAAGTTGAACTTATCAAACGTTCAATGTTCGTAATCAGGATTGGTATAGCACGAGGGCATCTGCCACCACTTCGGCAAGCGATTTCACCTCGACACCTAAATGATAGGTGTGGTTGAGTTGGTTGAGCTGATCTACGCAGTTGTGGCATGGCGTGATGACCACTTGCGCGCCCGTAGCCACAATTTGGTCCGCTTTTATCTTGCCCGCTTTCAGTCTGCGCTCATTATACTCGCTCATGGCCAGCAGACCGCCGCCGCCACCGCAGCAGAAGTTGTCGCTGCCGCAAGGGTCCATTTCCACCAAGTCGGCAACGGACTCTTTCACCACAAAGCGCAACGATTGGAACAGCCCGCCGTTGCGAATGATGTTGCACGGGTCATGGATTGTGTATTTCTTCGTATTCAAGGTTTTGTCAACCTTGATTGTTCCACTCTTGATATACTGTTCGAGCAGTTCTATCAGCGTGATGATTTTGAAATCGGGGCGGGTTTTCAGATAATTGGGGGCTTCCCAGCGGAGTGCGCGCGAGCCGTGTCCGCACTCTCCGAGCACCAGCGTTTTGCAGTGCAGCTTATGCACTTCATCGAACATGTTGCGTGCTATTGCTGACGCTTCGGCATCATTGCCGGAGAAATAGCCGTAGTTGGTCACATCATACATCTCGGTTGAGAGGGTCCAGTCGGCTTTGGCGGCATAGAAGATCTTGGCGGCAGCGGCAATAGAGAGCGGAAAGAATTTGGGCTCTCGCGGGTTCAGGGTATAGAGCATCTCAGCGCCCTCCTTGTTAAGCGGTATGGCGGCATCTTCTCCTGCTTCGTCTTGCAGTTCCTCTTCCATCCAGGTTACGGTGTCCACAAAATCCTCCGTCGGGATTGCCATATTGTTGCCCGTCTGGACGGCAGCATCTACAGTTGCCTGCAACGAGGCCGGCACTTCGCCCATAGCGGCCAGCATCCGGCGTCCCGTGCGCACCACAAAGGGAATGTCAACACCTATAGAACAGTGCTTTACACAACGTCCGCACATTGTGCATGCCCCGAACAGAGAATCCACCATCTCGGCAACGGTGCTCTCGTCAAGGTCGCGCGCATGCGTGAGCCGTGGGGCAGCCTTGCCTAAAAAGGTGCAATAGCGACGGTAAATCGACGAGACCATATCCACTTTCTTCCCAGGTATGAACTTGGGGTCTTGGAATGTTTTATAGAAAAGGCAACTCGTCTCGCATAACCCACAATGCACACAGGCGTTGAGGTGGGTAAGCAGTTTGCTGTCCGTCTGTGCCGTTAAAATGTCAAGAGCTTTCTGTATCTTTTCTTGAGATAATCCTTTCATCTTGAATAGTCCTGTTTTTTCGGGCGGCAAATATAGGAAAATTCTGTTTTTTTTCGCATCTTTGCGCCCCTTAAATCTAAATTGGAATGTTATGCTGAGAGAAGAAACTGTTTTCGGTCCTATCCATTCGCGGCGACTCGGGAATTCATTGGGTATAAACATTTTGCCGCAAAACGGAAAATTCTGCAACTTTGACTGCATCTACTGCGAGTGCGGATGGAACAAAGACGGCATGGAAGACCGCCATCTGCCATCAAAAGAAGACGTGCGCCTTGCTCTGGAACAGAAACTTGACGAATGCAGACGCAACGGTGTCCCCATCGACTCTATCACGTTCAGCGGCGACGGCGAGTCAACGTTGCACCCCGACTTTCCGGCAATCATAGACCTCACAATAGCCTTGCGCGACAAACATTTCCCTTCGGCCAAAGTGTCGGTGCTCTCCAATGCCACCCGGGTGTTTGTGCCGGCTGTCTTTAATGCTTTGCGCAAAGTGGACAATCCTATCATGAAGATTGACGCCCCCACCAATGAACTGGTCGCCAGCATTAACCACCCGGTTCCCGGCTACGACATTGCCAAAGTGGTGGCTTCGCTCAAACAGTTCAACGGCGACTTTGTGTTGCAGACTATGATGCTACGCAGCAGCCACTTCGACTCTTCATCGCCTGCAGTGCTGGAGGGCTGGATGAACATAGTGCGGCAACTCCGTCCCCGCGAGATTATGGTCTATACCATTGACAGACCTACACCCGAAGAGGGGCTGCAGAAATTTACAGAAGCGGAAATGCGTGAACTGGTGCGTCCGCTGACCGATGAAGGCTTCAAGATTCAGATTCGGGGATAACCTCAATGCTGTCAGGCATCTACATTGACGACGCAGCGCACCGATTTGTATTCATTTTGGTTTTGGAAACTGTTCAGCATTTCCTGCAATTTGCTTTTGTTCTCCTCGAGATGGACATCTTTGGGCAGTTTTAACCAGAAGTTTTCGAGATAATAGTTCTGGATGCGTGACACGATGGGAAACTCGGGGCCAAGCACCTGCGAACCGAATGTTTTGCGCAGCGGAACTGCCAATGCTTGCGCCGCCTTGTTGACCGTCTGCTCGTCAGGATGTTTGAGCGTGATCTTCACCAGCCGGGTGACGGGCGGATAATGGTACTCCTTGCGTTCGGCAATCTGACTCCGGTACATCGCGGCAAAATCATTTGACACGACATACTGCAAAGCCGGGTGCTGCGGCTGACACGACTGTATGATGACCTTTCCCGGAATTTCTTTCCGTCCCGCGCGCCCGCTTACCTGCGCCAACAACTGGAAAGCCCGTTCAAAAGAGCGGAAATCCGGATACGAGAGCAAGGCATCGGCATTGAGGATGCCCACAACGCTGACCCTGTCAAAATCAAGGCCTTTTGTCACCATCTGCGTGCCCACCAATATGTCTGTTTTGTGCTGCTCGAAGTCGGAGATGATTTGCTGATAGGCGTTTTTTGAACGGGTAGTGTCCAAATCCATACGCGCGATTGCGGCATCAGGGAAGATTTCAGCGAGGGTGTCTTCCACTTTTTCGGTGCCAAACCCTTTCATCTCTATGTCGGTGCTATGGCAGGCGGGACATTCGCGCGGCACGGCAATGGCATAGCCGCAATAGTGGCATTTGAGCAGGTTTGTTTTCTTATGGTAGGTCAGTGTCACGTCGCAATAGCGGCAAGTGGGCATTGTCTGGCAGCTGTTGCAGATCATCCTCACGGCATAGCCACGCCGGTTCTGGAACAGGATGACCTGCTCTTTCTTTTCCAATGCTTCTGCAATTTGCCCGATGAGGTAGTCTGAAAACACCCCTTGCATTTTGCGTTGCTTTCGAGCCTCGATCATATTGACGACCCAAATTTCGGGCAGGGTGCTCTGTGCATAGCGCTGCATCAGTTCTACGAGCCCGTACTTCTGCTGCTGCACATTGTAATAGCTTTCGAGCGAGGGGGTAGCCGTTCCCAACAAGGTGTGTGCGCCATGAATCCTTGCCAACAATATAGCCGCATCGCGGGCATGGTAGCGCGGCGCAGGGTCCTGCTGTTTGTAAGATGCGTCATGTTCTTCGTCCACAATGATGAGTCCTAAATTCTTGTAAGGCAGCAGCAATGCCGACCGTGCGCCCGTGATGAGCTGGTATTTGGAGTCCGTTTCTGACAATGAATCCTGCTGCAGCACCCGCGCCCATATCTCGGCGCGCTCATATTCGTTGAAGCGCGAATGATATACGCCGACGCGTTCGCCGAAGTACTTGCGAAGCCGGTTTACGATTTGCGAGGTGAGGGCTATTTCGGGCAGCAGATAGAGCACCTGCTTGCCTTGTTTGAGCACCTCATCAATAAGCTTGATGTATATTTCAGTTTTGCCGCTTCCTGTAATGCCGTGCAGCAATACCACAGGATGCTGCTCAAATTGTTCGTGTATTTGGGCGAATGCCTTTTCTTGCGCTTCTGACAAGCAGATGCGCTCCGCCTCTTCTTGCGAGGCGAAATCTGCCAGCCGAGAAACGGTCACCTCCTCCGCTTTCATTATATCCTTTTTCAGGAGGGTTTGAAGGCGTGCCGCAGTGACGGCGCTGTTTTTCAGTAACGAAGCCTTAGGCACGGCAGCCGAATAGTCGTAGCCGTTGCCGTGGTTCGTCAGCATTAAGAATGCCAACAGGCAGTCGGCTTGCGGGGCGGTGCGTGCCGAAGCGTTAAGTTGGTCAAGCAGCGACATAAAGGCATGCTCTTCGGCGTAGGGCGGCGACAGCCTGATGACGGTCTCTTTCTTGGGCTTGTAAGGATTCCGCACCTCCTCGTTGGTGATGACAATCCTCTTTTCCACCAAAGACTTCACAATCGGGATAATCTTGCTGACCTTGACGGTTTTGCTTATTTCGTCAATGGTCATCGTATCACGGAGCGAAAGCGCTTCTGCTATGCGCAGTTCGTACTCGTTGAGTGCTGTAACGTCACCGCTGAAGTCTGGGTGCAGCCGCAGTCTGGATTCAGATGCCAATTTAAGCGACGAGGGGAGTGCCGCAGCCATTACCTCGCCGAGGGTACACATATAGTAGCGGGCTATCCACTGCCACAATTTGAACTGCGGCTCGGATATGACCGGAATGTCATCTACGGCATCCAAAATGTATTTGGTTGTCACCTGTTTGGGGCTCTCGGTGTGTACGCGTATCACAATGGCGGAGTAGAGACGGCTCCGTCCGAACGGTACAATCACGCGCATGCCGAAAGTCAAGGGATGCTCAAAGCTGTGCGGCACACGGTAAGTAAAAAGCGACGGCAATGGCAAAGGCAACAACACGTCCACAAAACGGGTGACCCAAGCGTTTCCATTCTCGTGGAGTGTCTGGCTTGGAGTCTCCGGCGTGTCGCTGAAGCGGTTGTCTTGGTCAGAACTGTTCATCTTGCTGTGAAGTTTCAGACATCAAAGCGCCAGCCTTTATTGCCGGGTTACCTCTTGATATTTGATGTTGAGCAAATCCTGTTCGGTAGCGACCTTGTCGATGATCTTTTTCAGCATTGTGTCCAGTTCGCCGCCCGATGTATAGACGGTAGGGGCAATATAGTCGGACCTGTTCTGCTTTATCAGGTTGAGGCAAACATGCTTGGCCGTAGGGTTTTGGGGGTTATACACGGCAATGGTGGTGCCGCCGTAGAGGTTCACCATCTTCATGGCCGGAACGTCGGTCTCACCGTCGCCAATATATATGAAGTTGGAAAACGGTACGGTTCGCTGGTCTTCGGGCATCGACTTGTTGATGAGGGTGTTGTCGTAAGAATTGTAGATGCCTTTGTTGATTCGGAACAGGTATTGTGTTTTGTTGGTGTAATTTACGACTAAAGCGGGCCAGCAGGCGATGCCGTCATCGTCATATTGAAAACCAGAAGCGAAGATGCTTTTGAAATGTTTGGCGATGGCTGTGCCTTTAACGAACTCGCGCAGTCCTGAAGAGATAATAAAGTGCTCCAGACGGATGTTCCGCTCGGCGGCGTACGCATTGATGCGGTCAAAATAGCCGGTCACGCCTTCAAAGAAAGTTATCTTCTCGCCATAGCGCATAAAGACCTCTTCGCGGATGGGGATGTTTTTTTCTTTGGCTTTGATAAGCATAAGGTGCATGTAAGCCGACACCTCGTCCATATCGTTCTTTTTGGCCATTTCGTTGGCCTCTTGCCAGAACTCCCGTTTGTCCATATTGAGGTCGGGTATAAAGTTGTGTTCCTGCATGTTGCCGGGAGCGAGCGTCCCGTCAAAGTCGTAGGCAATGGCCATGTTTCTGTTTTCTGTCATAATGGTAGTGCGTAAGGGGTTGTGATAACGTAAAAAAAAACAGGCAGTCTGTTTTTCGTCAGCCGCCTGTTTTCCCTAATCTTTCACAGAAACGGTGATTAGCGAACCAGTTTCTGGAATGTTTCAGTATTCTTGTAACGTTTGAATTCAGCGTCTTTTTTTGCCGTTTTCTTGTAGGAAGCGTCTTTGCTGATGGCGGTTTCGAGGTTGCTATAGACACCGGCTTCGTCTTTGGTGCGGGCGGCGAGCACTGCTTTCAGGTAGGCCGTCTGCGCATCCACGTTTTTGATGCAGTCAAGGGTGGCTTTTGCGGCGGTATAGTCCTTGTTGAGCAGTTGCACCAATGCCGTGTTGTATTCGCACGGTTTGTTTTCCATCATCTGGGCGGCTTTGGCATAGTCGCCGTCAAGGATGGCGAACATACCGTTAGCATAGCCTTGGTTCACGGGATGGGTTGCGGCTTTTTGAGAAGCCTCGAAAGCGGTTCTGGCTTCCGCAAGGTTGCCCTGCATGAAGTAAGCGATAGCCTGGTTGTTGAGCACGATGCCGTTGTTGGGGGAGATGGCAGCAGCCTTGTTCAGGTTGTTGACGGCCTCGTCTATGTCAGACTGGTTGCCGCTTCTGCTGTATTCGTCCAGTTTGAGGATTGCCAGATTGTTGTAAGCGCGCCAGTCGCCCTGTGTGCTTTCATCGCTGACAAGCGCGTTGTAGATTTCCGCTTTCTCGCTGTTTCCTGAAACAAGGGTGGCAGCATAGAGGCGTTCGTTTACGGAGAACTCTTTGGGCGTTGACTTTACCTTGCTGACCAGCTCGGCATCGCTGTAAGTGTCGTGTTTCTTGCATACCAACTGGATTTCAGCACGGCGCAACGGCGGCAGGATGACATCCGCAATCTCGGGATAGATGTCTGTCATTTCCCTGATTTTCTGTTCGCGCATGTTGTTGTCAGGCTGCGACTTCACCACATTCAGAATCTGGGCCTTCTGTGCCATGTCCGACTTCTCGATAGCGGCTTCAAAACCGCCCCAGTCTTCACCTTTGGCGTTGTCTTCATATTTGAATTCGGGCTTCGGAAGATCTTTCATTCTCATTTTGTTCTTCCTTGCATAGTCTTTGCGGTATTTGTCAAACTGGCTGTTGAACCATTTCTTGCCCTGTTCGAAACGTCTTTCAGAAAGTCCTTGGTTGTTGCTCTCTTCGCCTTCTGGAGAGGCCCATCCGGAGATGACGACGCGGTCGATGATGTTGCCGTTGTACAAGTAATCCACAAAAGCCTTGACAGAGTCTTTGGCGGCTTTGCTCTTGTTGTACTTGTTGCTCCAGTTCATGTTTGAACTGTTGAGGTCAAAATAGATGACCGCCGTTTTGCCGGTAAACTCGGGCGAGAACTGATGCGGAGCATAGATGAACTGCGCGCCCTGTTCGGTGTTTTCGGAGAGTGTAGGCTGCAGACCCACACGTGAAGAGGTGTTGGAGATGCCTTCGCCCAGCACTTTCTCCGGACTGAGCGTTGTGGTTTTCTTCTTGATGCTTGCCGAAGCAGGGGCTACGATTTCGGCATCTTCATAGCTGTCTTGGTATTTGAACGTGCCGGTTTTGGTAAACGTGCCGCCTTTTTTCCAACTGATGACTGTGCCTTCGCCTTTTGCCTTCTCTCCTTTGAGTTTGATGGTCGTGATAGGGGTGCTTTCGTTAGAGCCGTTCACCTTCATCGTAGGCGACACCGTCATGGTGGCTTTCTTCTTCATATACTTCGGCGGAAAAGTGCCTTTGACCGTATAGGCAACCTCGCCGCCCTTGTTCTCTAAATCGGGGTTGTCGAGTGTTACAGACACTTCAGGATAACGGGTTACCATTTTTCCGAAGCCACATCCGCTGACAGCGACAGACATCAGAAGCGCAAATCCTATAACATGAATTTTTTTCATCTTTTTGCTGTTATTTGATTTTTATAATGTTACTAATCAGTTATACACTTTTATGAAAATGCGGCAAAAATAAAAAAAAAGACTATACGAGGTCGTTAAAAAAACATAACGTCACCAGACATTAGCCCACCATCAGGTTTTCGATGTCAGGATACTGGTGCTTTGACTCTTTTTTGTGGCGGGTGAGGGCGAACGCCAGCGTGAGCGTGCCGATGCGCCCGATGTACATATTGACCACTAAGATGAGTTTGGCGGCCGTCCCCCAGCCGGAGATGCACCCCGAGGAAAGCCCGCAGGTGGTAAATGCCGAGGTGGTTTCGAATATCACATTCCCGAGTGAGGCATCCGGTTCGGCAAGGGTGATGAAAAAACACGAAACAAAGATGAATGACAAGGACATAATTATGATGGAGAAAGCCCTGTCAACGAGAGAGTAAGGTATTGTGCGGTGCCTGTATTCGATGTTCTTTTTGCCTTGTATGGTCGTGAGCACCGACTTTGCCAGCACGAAAATGGTGGTGGTCTTGACGCCGCCGGCGGTAGAGCCGGGCGAACCGCCGATGAAGATGATGAGCGTAATCATCAGCAGGGTGGAAACCTTGAATCCGTTGAGGTCAAAAACCATAAACCCTGATGTGCGGCAGGTCACAATCTGCAACAAGGAGGCAAAGAACTTGTCGAAGAAAGTCTTTTTGCCCGCCAAGGCGCCGTCTTTTTCGATGAACAGGAAAAGCAATGTGCCCGCCAAGATGATGACGGCAGTGGTGACAAGCACAATTTTAGTCTGCGGCATCAGACTCTTCCAACGGTGTATGTGGCGCTCACGGATGTTTCTGATGCTGAAGAAGTCGCGGATGGTCAGGAAGCCGATTCCTCCTAAGAAGACCAATATTGCGATGATGACTTGCGGGAAACTGTTGTCGGTGACGCCGAGTTCGAGGAGGCTTCTGTCTGTCAGCGCGAAGCCGCCGTTGTTAAAGGCCGACACCGTATAGAAGAGGGAGTAGAACAGGTTTTGCGAGTTGGTTTCAAAAAAACCTGTAGTCGTCCAATAGGTGTAAAGGAGCGCGACGCCTGAAAACTCGATGACGGCCGTGGTGAGTATGATGCTGCGCAACATCGGCACCGACTCTGACAGCACATTTACCGACAGCATGTCACGCACCATATACTGGTAGCGCAGCCCCACCGATGAGCGGGACAGGAAAGTGGTGAAGAACGTTGCGAAAGAGAGGATGCTGATGCCGCCCAACTGGATGAGTATCATAATGACAATCTGCCCTTTTACGGTAAAGCATGTGCCCGTGCTTACGGTGGAAAGCCCCGTGATGCAACTGGCGCTGGTGGCCGTGAACAGTGCGTCGGTGAACGAAATTCCGTTGACGGTCATGCGGGGCATGCTCAACAAGACGGTGCCGAAAATGATCAGCAGCAGAAACGAGGCCACCATCAACAACGGCGGACTGATGTTCAAACGCCCTATCGCACCGCTTGCCTTGGTCAACTCCACCGAAACGATGATGAGGAAATAGACCTGTATGAACAGCAAATAATAGTTCTCGAAATTGCGGGCGCTGAATATCTTAAGGTCTAAATGGAAGACAAATACGGTGAGGAACTGCACAATAAGCAGGAAGATGATGCACCCCTCAATCCACGATTTTTTCAGAAACTCTTTCCGATGCAGCGAATAGAACAGGAACACGAAGTATTTCAGCACATAAAAGCCAAGACTTGCGTGGATGAACACCCGGATGAAGTTCTTGACGCCAAGGGAGATGTAGAACCCGTGATAGCAGACGATGCAGATGATGGTGGTGAGTGAAATGACCGCACTGGCAATCTGCAACGCTCGTTGCACCTTGTCTTTGTAGGTGGCAATGTGCAGCTTGTGCCGGCTGTACGCATACTCGTTGTGCGGCCTGCGGGCAAACATTACAGGTTTATTTTGATGAAATAGTCGATGTCGTGGTCTTTGCCGAAAAGCACAAAAACATCGCCGGCCTGAATGACCGTTTTGTTGTCCGGCACGCCCAGAATATGCTGCCGGGTGTCGAGTTTGTCCGCTACCAGTTCTTCAAAGTTGCGGCGGATGGTGATGAGGCTGAGTTTATGGTTCTCACGGAAGTCGATGTCGCCGACGGAAAGGCCGATGAGGCGGCTCGGGGTAATGATTTCGGCCACTTTATAGCCGTCAGGAAGCTGCAGATAGGAAATCATGTTAGGGTTAGTCAGCCGTTCGGCGAGCAGCGTGCCCACTTCGTCTTCGGGAGACAGGAACTCTGTAATGCCCATCTTTTCCAGAATGGTGCGTTGGCTTTTGCCCATCACGCGGCAGATGATGCGCTTTACGCCTAAATCGAGCAAGTTGGCGGTGCATAGCAAGCGGCCGATAAAGTCGTTGCCGATGGCCACGATGACCACATCGAAGTTCTGGATGTTTTCGTTGTAAAGCGCCCGCTGGTTGGTGGCATCGACACAGACGGCGTACGCCACGTCTTCGGAGATGTCTTGGATGACATTGATGTCAGAGTCAATGACTAACACCTCATGTCCGCGCTCCGATAGGGCGAGACTGATGGCTTGTCCAAAATGTCCGGCTCCGATGACTGCAAATTTTTCTTGTGCCATACCTTTTGTTTTTTTTAAGCGGCAAAAATACAAAATTTAGAAGATGCTGATTCCATATAGCAAACATCCGCAGCGCATCCTATACCGCGCTGCGGATGTTTGCTATATTCTGGTCAATTGCAGACAAGAATATGCCGTTCTATATTTTATTTCAGATTCTCAACGGCCACTTTTATACGGCGGCAAGCCTCTTTGAGTTTGTCTTCTGAAGTGGCATACGAGAGACGGATGCAGTCGTCGTCGCCAAAAGCGCTGCCTTGTACGGTAGAGACTTCAGCGTCAAGCAGAATGTAGAATGCCAAGTCTTTGGAATTTTCGATAACGGTTTTGCCATACTCTTTGGCAAACTGGGAATCGGCGGGCACATTTTTGCCGAAAAGGCTCTTGATTTTCGGGAAGAAGTAGAAAGCGCCGTCGGGCATGCAGACCTCAAAACCGGGAATCTCTTTAAGCAGACCATATACAAGGTCGCGCCTTTTCTTGAACGTTTCGCGCATGGTGGTGATTGCTTCCGACTGTTTGGGGTCGATTTGCATGGCGCGCAAGGCGGCACGTTGCGAGATGGAACCTGTGGCCGACGTTATCTGCCCTTGCATCTTGCTGCAAGCCTTGGCAATCTCGAGCGGAGCGCCGATGAAGCCGATACGCCAGCCTGTCATGGCATAACCTTTCGACACGCCGTTTACGGTAACGACTTGCTCTTTTATGAAGTCAAACTGGGCAATGCTCTCATGACCGCCCACAAAGTTGATGTGCTCGTAAATCTCATCGGAGAGGATGACCATCTGCGGGTGCTTTTTCACCACTTCAGCAATGGCGCGCAGTTCCTCTTTGGTATAAATCATACCCGTAGGGTTTGACGGGCTGCTGAAAATCATCAGTTTCGTGTTTGGCGTGATGGCGGATTCCAGTTGGGCGGCCGTTATCTTGAAACTGTTCTCAATCTTGGCCTGCACAAAAACGCATTTCGCGCCAGCCATCTCTGCTATGGCCTTGTAAGAAACCCAATAGGGGGTAGGTATAATCACCTCCTCGCCGGGGTTCACCAACGACATCACCACCTGGTAGATGGCTTGCTTGCCGCCCGTTGACACCACAATCTGGTTCGGAGCATAATCGAGGCCGTTGTCTCTTTTGAACTTCGCGCTTACCGCTTTCAGCAGGTCGGCATAGCCGGGAACTGGCGGGTAATGGGTGAAATTGTCGTCAATCGACTGTTTTGCGAACTCCTTGATGCAGTCAGGCGTGTTGAAGTCGGGCTCGCCGATGCTCAGGCTGATCACGTCTTTGCCCTGATCTTTCATCTCACGGGCCAATGCGGTCATTGCCAAAGTCTCAGATGCCGCCATTTCTGTAACTCTCTTTGAAAGTCTTTCCATATAATAGTGC
>CAVIPZ010000039.1:0-11574 GCA_963644715.1 bacterium
ACAGTTATGCCGACTTTCTTGTCGTGAGCCAGCCCGAAACCAATTTCATCTCGCCCAACGAAATACAGCAAATGCTTCAGGAAGAAATACTTAGACTTCCGCCCAAGCAACGTGCCGTATTCACGATGCGCTACTATGACGAAACTCCCTATGCCGAGATGTCGAAGGTTTTCGACACCTCCGAAAGCGCGCTGAAAGCCTCTTACCACTTCGCCGCAGAAAAAATCAAGAAAAAAATGACTGAACGTTTAACTTTTTGAAAAAAGCATAGTCAAACGCAAAGTTTACATATTTTATATAGACATCATGGATATAGACTTGAACAACCTGCCCAAAGAGGAAAATTACCAGATTCCAGAAGATTATTTCAACAATCTGCCCGGTCAGGTGATGAACAGAATCAGGAGAGAAAAGAAACAACGGCGCATCTTCCAGCTTTCCGGCGTAGCCGCTGCACTTGCCATTGTCATTTGCGGCACATTCGTTTACAAAACCGTTTCCTCGGATGAGGAACAGCAGCCCATCGTCAACGAAAAACAGATTGAAGAGACGCAGCCCGAAGAAACCACAACCCCGCTGGAACAGCAAATGGTTGACTATTACAGCAGCGACTTTGCACGGATGGAATATTACAATTTCTAATCTAACTATATCAAAAAACTACAACAATGAAACGCATCATAACTGTACTCTGCCTTTTGACGGCATTTGTGACCGCAGTACAAGCCCAAGAGAAACCTGACACCGAAAAGATGGTAAAGGAGCGTATGGACAATATGCGCCAGAACCTTTCCCTTTCATCTTCCGAAAGCAAAACTTTCTATACCGCTTACGAACAGTTCCTGCGCAGCGAAATCAAATACCACGAGACTTTCAGGACTAATATGGAGAAAAACGGCATCAAGCAGTGCGTATGCCAAAACAAAGAGTCGTACGCCAATATGACCGACAAACAGATGACCTATATGCAGGACCAGAAATTCGAGCTCCGCAAGAATATGCTCAACCTCGAATCTTCGTTTTACAAAAAACTGAAAACCATTCTGACCCCGAGACACATCCAGGATTTCTACAGGATAGACGAGCAGTACAGACGTAATCTGGTCAACAAGGTGAAATGCCAGAAAAACAACACCCAAACCGAAAAAGATTCCTACATAAATTCTGGAAAGAAGAAACGTTAACAACGGGATTCTTTCTCCACTTCCCCCTACTCGTGCATGCTGTCACGCAACGCCATAGCCTATACGCTTCAACACCTTGCGCAAGTATCCTTGCCTGGCATTGAGCCGTACGAGGTTACATTCACCGTCAACGGAGAGAAACTCCATGTCGCCATTTCAGAACAATGGCACATTATTGTCAAACTGCTGTCAGAATCTGACATACAGGCACTCTACAAGGGAGCACTTGCTCCCTTGCGTCTTTTGTCGGCAGACGGGAAAGTACAGGTGCCTCTGTTTCAACCCTCACGGGCTGCGGGCGAGAACATCCGGCACGACTTGGAACGGAACGAACTGCACATCCCTTTCGACATTGTCACCATTTCCTTTCTGCTGCTTTCAAAGAGAGACGAAACGGCAGATGCCGAAAGAGACCGGCACGACAGATACCCGTTTCATTGCAGCCTGCCAGACCGGTACGGCTTCATCCACCTCCCCCTTGCTGACGAATATGCCATGCTGCTGCGAAAATGGATTGTTGAATCCTTTTGTCCGTCTGTAAAACCGACCCCCAGAAAGCACCGTTTCATTCCCACACATGATATCGACCTGTTATTCCGGTTCCGCAATCCGTTACAGGCGGCAAAGTCAATACTTGGCAGAGACCTGTTGCTGAATCACAGCCTCTCGTATGCGTCAGCCTCGTTGAAAGAGTACCGTAATTGGCGCACCGACGCTAAACTCGACCCCTATATCACCGCCATCATCGAGTTTGCACGCCTGTCGAAAGCATACGGGCTGCACGACGTTTTCTTTTTCAGAAGCGACACCTTGGCTGACCCCGACGCGGCCTACGACATCAACGACCCGCGCGTGCGTTACTGCATCGATGCCGTAAGGGAAGCGGGCATGGAAATCGGGCTGCACGGCAGTTACGGCAGCTATACACGCCCGGACCTCCTGTGCCGTGAAAAAGAGCATCTCGAAAAGGTTGCCGGCCAGAAGATTACCAATGTCCGGCAGCACTATCTCCGATTCAGGCTTGATGCCGTAAAACAGGGCAGCAGCACCATAGCGGCATGGCAGGCGGCAGGGCTGACTGACGACTACACGTTAGGCTATGCCGAGCAGCCCGGCTTCAGGTGCGGCACTTGCCACCCTTACCGGCTGTATGACAACGGGGCAGACTGCCCCACGCAAATCACAGAGCACCCCCTCATCGTCATGGACGGCAGCCTGGTTGATTACCTGCACCTGTCTCCTGCCGAAGGCAACCGGCTCACCTCGCTCCTCCGGCAAAGGTGCGAAGCCGTAGAGGGAGACTTTATCCTTTTGTGGCACAATCATTTCTGTAGCCGCCAATACCACACATTCTACCGTCAGATCTATCTTGAACAGATCAAAAGCGGCAATGGCAAGCACAATTGAAAACTTGAAGCGACTGACTATATGAGCGAACATTGGCTATCGAGGACAGCGTTGCTGACAGGAGAGCAGCAGCTTGAGAAACTAGCAAAAGCGCATGTGTTGCAGGTAGGTCTGGGCGGCGTGGGCGCCTACTCGGCGGAGATGCTGTGCCGTGCCGGCATCGGCGAACTTACCCTTGTAGATGCCGACAAAGTGTCGCTCACAAACCTAAACCGGCAGTTGCCCGCACTGCACTCCACCATAGGGCAAAGCAAGGTGAAAGTTATGGAGCAGCGGCTGCTCGACATAAACCCAAACCTTAAAGTTCATTGCGTGGAAGCGTTCATCCGCGACGAGCGCACTGAAGAACTGCTGGCGGCTGCCCCTTACGATTATGTTGTGGATGCCATCGACTCCCTTTCGCCGAAAGTCTTCCTCATCTGTCAAGCGTTGCAGAAAGGGTTGAAAATAGTATCCGTGATGGGCGCGGGCGGCAAGACAGACCCCGGGCAGGTCAGAATTGACGACATTTCCCGTTCGTCGTACTGCAGGTTAGCCAAAACCGTACGCAAAAGGCTCTACCGGCTTGGCATCCGCAAAGGCGTGCAAGTCGTCTATTCACCCGAAAAAGTGCCCGAAGAGGCGGTAGTCATCGACAAAGACGAAGCCATCAACAAACTGTCAACCGTAGGCACAATCTCGTATATGCCAGCGGTTTTCGGATGCTTTGCCGCCTCTGCCGTGATAAGGGATTTGATGAACTTAGAATTTAGAATTTAGATGCGTTACGCATGTCGCCCCTCCTCAATTCCTCATTCCTAATTCCTAATTAAATTTCACGTCAGCCCGAGGATTGTGCGCCGTGCGAAAAAAGCAACAAGTTCCTCAACATTCGGAATAAGCGCAATTTTTGTATTTTTGCGCGCTTTTTGTATATTACAAAATTGTATAGGCTTTGATGAAAAATCTACATTTTATACTGACATTCACAACGGTCATGCTGGCAGGAAGCATTGCATTTGCCCAGAAGCCAGCAAAGAGAGACCATCGGGCAGACAAAACGCAATTGCCGGCAGACAGCACGGCGGCAGCCAAAGACGCCACCTTTGCCATCGACAA
Organism: bacterium; assembly: GCA_963644715.1. Taxonomy (GTDB): domain Bacteria; phylum Bacteroidota; class Bacteroidia; order Bacteroidales; family WCHB1-69; genus F23-D06. The sequence continues at coordinate 3,690 of CAVIPZ010000039.1, forward strand.
CGACGAACTCGAGGACGTGAGCGAGTTTTCGGAAATCAACGACATGCAAGAGGACGAGAGCGGGTATTCGTCGAGTCCGATGCCCGGGCTGTTGCACTCTTCTCGGGATGTCTTCTCGAGCAACTCATCCTACACTTTCAGCATCGCCTATTTCCGTGCGCGCGGCTACGACGGCAAATATTCAGGCGTGTTCATGAACGGCTTCTCCATGAACAGCAGCGTCACCGGGCGGGCCACCTATTCGCAATGGGGCGGTTTGAACCAGATATTCCGTTATCCCGAATACATCACCAACATGGATGCGGCGGGGTTCGCATTCGGCAACATCGGCGGGGCTGGCAACTACAATCTTTGTGCCAGCAACTTTCGCCGCCAGTTCAGGGCCTCCTACTCGCTCGCCAACCGCACCTACAACAACCGCATCATGATCACCGGCGCCACAGGCGTGATGAAAAACGGCTGGTCGGTGGCGGGGTCGCTTTCGGCCCGCTTCGGCGACGGCATCTCCTACGTGGAGGGCACCTCTTACAACAGTTTTGCCGGCTTCATTGCCGTGGAGAAGATCTTCAACTCCGCACACCGTCTCAACCTCGCGGCCTTTGCCAACTACACCTCGCGGGGCTTGCAGTCGAGTTCGGTGCAAGAGGCCTACGACCTGCTGAGCGACAACTACTACAACGCCAACTGGGGATGGTACCAAGGCAAGCAGCGCAACGCGCGTGTGCGCACCGTATGCGAGCCTGTCGTCCTGCTTACCCATAGTTACGCGCCCAAAGACAACCGGTTGAGGGTCATAAGCACGCTGGCCGCCACATTCGGGCGCAACAGCACCACTTCGCTCAACTGGTACGACGCCCCCGACCCGCGCCCTGACTACTACCGCTATCTGCCCTCCTACCAGATCAGCAACGGCGACACGTCGGACTACTACAGCGAGATATGCCGCCTCTGGAGCGAAAACGACCAATCGTACACCCAAATCAACTGGGACCGCCTCTATGAGGTCAACCAACTGGCGGCCATTCAGGGCAAGCGGGCGCAATACATGATCGAGAACCGCGTCCGCGACCACTTCCAATTAGGCGGCGCCTCTCACCTCTCCTACGCTTTCACAAAACATGCCAGACTCTACGCCGGACTTGACGTGCGCGGCATGAAACAGAAGAACTACAAGACCATCAATGACCTTTTGGGCGGCTCCTACTGGCTTGACGTTGACAAGTTCTCTGAAGGCGACTTTCCCGAAGACCAGCAGGTGCAGTACAACGACCTCCTGCACAAGAACGACACCTTGCACGAGGGTGACATTTTCGGCTACAACTACGACTATCACATCTATACGCAGCGTCTGTGGGCCACCGCCGTGTTCTCGTTTCCCCACATAGACTTTCACGTCGGCGGACAGATCGGCGGCACAGAGTTCTGGCGCACCGGGCAAATGCAGAACGGACGTTATCAGGACAACTCGCTCGGCAATTCAGCGAAGAAAGCCTTCCTTGAGGGGGCAGCCAAGGCCGGCTTGACCTACAAAATAACCGGACGCAACTACCTCGTCTTGAACGGGCAGGCCGGATCGTCGGCACCCTCTGTCATGAACGCCTTTGTGTCGCCGCGCATTCAGAACGGATATGTAGAGAACCTTTCCAATGAAAAAATCTATGCCGCTGACCTCTCCTACGTGCTCAACCATCCCGTCATCAAACTCAGGGTGTCGGCATTCTTCACACAAATGCAGGACATCAACAAACTGATCAGTTTCTACCACGACGACTTTGCCAGCATGGTAAACTATTCCGTCTCGGGGATTGACCAACGGCATTACGGCTTTGAACTGGGCAGCGAAATCAAGCTTGGCAGCATGTTCTCGCTGATCTTGGCCGGCACCTACGGCGATTACCGTTACTCTGATCAGGCCTCCGTGGTCATGATTGCCGAAAACGGCACCGACTTCGAGGATGAAATCCAACGGACCGTTTATTGGAAAAACTTCCACGTGCCCGGCACGCCGCAAGCGGCATCCACCATAGGGCTCAAATTCAACTACGACTACTGGTGGGTAACCGTCAACGCCAACTATTTCGACAAAATCTACTGCGACCTCAACCCTGAACGGAGAACCTCTGCCGCACGGGGCTCCCTTGACGCGAACGCTGAACTCTATCATCAGATTGCAGACCAGACCCGTATGAAAGGGCAATTCACCCTTGACCTCTCCGTCAGCAAATCGTGGAAAATCAAGCGTTACATCATCGGCGTCAATGCCAGCGTCACCAACCTGCTGAACAACAAGAACCTGATCACCACCGCATACGAGCAGTACCGTTTTGACTATTACAGTTACAATCCCAACAAATACGCCAACAAATATTATTACGCTTTTGGCACGACCTTCTACATCGGCCTGAACTTCACTTTCAACTAACCGCAATCCGATATAATGAAACGTTCACATATACCCTTTGTCTGCTTGCTGGCAGCACTTGCAGCCGGCTGCTTTGCCGGATGCAACATCGAGCCTGACATCGCGCCCATACCCACCTATACAGGCGAGGCCAACACCACCATTGCCGAACTGTTAGCGCTCCACCAGATCGGTTCGTCCGACTCTTACGACCACATCTCGGAAGACTCTGCCGACATTGTCATCTGCGGCATAGTAACCTCATCGGACGAGCACGGCAACTGCTACAAATACCTCAACATCGAAGACGGCACAGGCGGCATACAGGTCAGGATCAACAACAGTTATCTCTACAAAAAATACCGCGTTGGACAGCGCATTTACGTCAAGTGCAACGGCCTTGACCTGGGCGACTACCGCAAGCTGCCCTGTCTCGGCATCTGGGCCAACGGCTCCATCCAGCAGATCCCGTCGGGAAAAGTGTCGCGCTATGTTTTTCTGGACGGCACGCCCGGAACGTTCACGCCTGCTCTCCGGTTCACCTCCATACCGCGTGTTTCGGATGTGCCCGCCACATACTACAACCGGCTGGTTGTGCTTGAAAACGCCTCTTTCACCGAGGGCGGAACCGCCAACTTCTCGGCAGACAACTCCGCCACCAGTCGCGACATCGTCATGGCAGACGGCACCACCATCACTATGCGCACCAGCAACTATGCCGACTTCCGGCAAGAGACCCTTCCTGCAGGCACAGGCACAGTTACCGGCATCCTCACCCGCTACAACAATACCCTGCAAATCGTGATTCGCAGTCTGGACGACCTTCAAGGCTTCGGTTCTGCTCCGCACACGGCCGACCTCTTCACCGTAAACTACGGAAACGCCTTTGCTGACGGCTGGCTCCGCGCCACGTCGGGCAGCGAATGGAGCGTGCTCTCCAACACCTCGTTTACGGGATTCCTGATACAGCCACAAGCGGAGACTGACAGTTGGCTCATCTCTCCCACCATCAACCTCGCCGGTGCCGCAGAGCCGCTGCTCACCTACAGCCACCGCATCTCCGGCAACAGCAACAACGCCACTATGAAATGTTACTATACCCTTAACTATACCGGCGACGTAAGCACAACCGACTGGACCGAAATACCGGTCAGCGGATACAGCAGCACTTTCCAGAACGAGCGTTTCAGCATACCCGCGTCCGCCTGCACGTCAGGATTCAGATTTGCCTACAGATACACAGGCAAAAGCACAATTTGGGCCATCAACAACATCAACATTTCGGCTACCGTAAACCAATAAACTTTCAGACCTCATGAAAAGAAACGTTTTGAGCATCTGGCTGCTTGCGACAATCACACTCCTGCTCTCCTCCTGCAACAAATGGGAAGCCCCGGAATTCCAGGCACCGACATACAACGGGCCTCAGGCCAACCGCACCATCGCCGACATCAAAGCCATGCACACCTTGAGTTCCGGAAACCTTGACTCGATCTGCTCCTACGACGAGACATTCATCGTCAAAGCCGTGGTGGTAAGTTCAGACCAAGGCGGCAACTGCTACAAATACCTGACCATACAGGACGAAACAGGCGGCATTGAAATAGCCATCGACCGCAGCGGCCTCTACAACGAGTATCCAGTCGGACAGACGGTCTATCTCGACTGCCGCGGGCTCATAGTGGGCGACTATCACAAAAAGTACCAAATAGGCTGGAAATACAACGGCTCTGTAGGGCGAATCCAAACCGAAGCCCTCAAGAACTACCTGCACAAAGACGGGCTTCCGGACCCTGACCATCCATACCTTTCAAAACCGGTAGAAGTTACGGGCGCATCACAGCTTTCGCTCGAAAACGTCAACTGCTTCGTCAAGATGAACGGCGTGCGCTTTGCCGACGACTGTGACGGGATGCCGTTTGCCAGCAACGACTTCACCACCGACCGCGACGCCACCATCAACGGGCAGAGTTTCATTGTCCGCACCTCCAACTACGCCAATTTCAGGTCTGACCTCATCGATGCAGATGCCGAATACTGCCTGTACGGCATCCTTTCCGTTTACAACTCCGAGTACCAGCTTACCCTCCGCACAAGAGATGACATACAGTTTGCCCAGCACGAAGAAGATGTGATACTCAAGACTTTCACATTCAACGGGCAGTCGCTGACAGATGGCGGATGGCGTTCGTGGCCTGAGGGAGGATGGCGTTACCAGGCATTCCAGGGCAACCAGTTCTTGGTACACCTGGAGACGAACGAAGCTTGTGACGACTGGCTTGTTTCGCCCGAGATCAACATTGCAGACCTGTCAGATGCCGTTTTAGTCATCGACCATGCCAACAATGTGGCGGGCAGTCCGGCCACCTACTACCAGGCCTACTACTCCACCACCTACAGCGGCGGAGCCGTCAACGAGAGCGACTGGCATGCCTTCAGCCCTAACATCAACACCTTCCCGTCCTCTTTCGGCAACAGCAACGAACTCAGCCTCTCGTCTGTCGGGAACAGCACTTTCAGGATCGCGCTCCGTTACCGCAAGAGCGGCAATGCCGACGGCACGAGGTGGATGGTGCGAAGCATGAGCATTTACCAGAAATCACAGAAATAAAAAAACAAACAAAACATACACATAAATGTATCAGCTCAATTCCATCGAAGAAACTTTAGAAGATTTCAAAGCCGGAAAATTTATCATAATGGTAGATGACGAAGACCGCGAGAACGAAGGGGACTTCATCATTGCCGCCGAGAAGATAACCCCTGAGAAGGTCAACTTCATGCTCCAGTACGGGCGCGGTGTCTTGTGTGCGCCGCTCACCAAGGAGCGTTGCCAGCAATTGGACCTCGACATGCAGGTGAGCAGCAACACCTCGCTGCACGGCACGCCGTTCACCATCACCGTTGACTTGTTGGAGCACGGCTGCACCACGGGAGTGTCGATGCACGACCGTGCCGCCACCATCAAGGCGCTTGCCGACCCGAGCATGAAGCCCGGCAACTTCGGTCGTCCCGGGCACGTCAACCCGCTGATGGCCCGCGACGGGGGCGTGCTGGTACGCGCCGGACACACCGAGGCCACCGTTGACATGGCACGCCTTGCGGGGCTCACCCCGGCAGGTTCGCTCATCGAGATCATCAACCCTGACGGCACTATGGCCCGTTTGCCGCAACTCATCGAAGTCGCCAAGAAACACGACCTCAAGATCACCAGCGTCGAGAAACTCATCGCATACCGGCTGGAGCGCGAGAAACTCATCCGCAAAGAACAGGAAGTGACGCTTCCTACCCGCTGGGGCACGTTCCAGCTCATAGCCTACACCCAGCTCAACAACGGAGCCACCCATCTGGCGCTCAAGAAAGGCGACTGGAAAGAGGGCGAGCCCATCCTTACCCGCGTACACTCCTCTTGTGCCACGGGCGACATCTTCGGCTCTGAAAAATGCGACTGCGGCGAGCAACTGCACCGCTCCATGCAGATGGTTGAAGATGCCGGCAAAGGGCTGGTACTCTATATGAGCCAAGAGGGACGAGGCATCGGACTGGTGAACAAACTCCGCGCCTACCACCTTCAGGAACTGGGGCGCGATACCGTGGAGGCCAACCTCGAGCTCGGCTTCAAGGCTGACGAACGCGACTACGGCATCGGAGCGCAGATCCTGCGTGACCTGAACGCCACCAACATACGGCTCATCACCAACAACCCTGCCAAAAGGGTTGGACTTTCCGCCCACGGCATCCACATCGAAGAAACCGTACCCATCATCGTTCAGCCCAACGCTATCAACAAGCGTTACCTCAAGACCAAACAGGACAAGATGGGACATGACCTTCATATCGACTAAAACACATTCCAGCACTAAACACCATAGAATGTGAAAGCAACCAGATTCTCTCTTTGCCTTGCTGCTTTGTGCTTGTTCTCTTTCAGGGCTGAAGCGCAGACAGACTCCGTTCCGCTGTTCAACACCTTGCGGCTCGAGATGCGGGCAGACGCCGACTTTGCGCACCAGATGAGTGTCATCGACGGCACCGTCTTCTCCCAAAAGAACAACTACGGCTTCACGGGACGATACTTCAACCTCCATTTGGGCGGAAATCTGAACAAGCAGATCTCATACTACTTCCGGCAGCGCATCATCGCCAACGATGGGAGCAGCAAGTTCTTTGACAACACCGACTTCCTGTACATCAACTACCGGTTTCACCGCAACTGGAGCGTGCGTGCCGGAAAAGATGCCTTGGCTGTCGGCGGATTCGAGTACGACGCGCCGCCCATTGATGTCTTCTTCAACGCCTATTACTGGGACTATTTCTATTGCTTCCAGTTGGCCGCGTCGGTTGCCTACCATACCAGCGACGGGAGAAACACCATTATGGCACAAGTCGGCAACTCCCCGTACGTCCATTACGGCTCAACGTTCCAGAACTCCCTGTTGAGTTACAACCTCTTCTGGTCAGGGCGTTACGACCACTTTCAGACCCTATATTCCATCAATATGTTCCAGCGCGACCGCGAGGGGCACTTCATGAACTACATCGCCCTGGGCAACAAAGTGACCTATCCGCGGTGGAGCCTTTATGTTGACCTGATACACCACGCCAACAGCATACAGCAGTTGCTGAAGAACTTCGGCGTTATAGCCCGTGCTGACGTGATGCTCGGCAAGGGGGTCAGCCTGTTTGTCAAGGGTGGCTACGAACAGAACAAAGACCGTGACGAATATGCATCGTATCTGGAGACGAAGCAGACTTTGGACTGCCTTTCCATGCCCGGACAGACCTACTGTTTCGGCGGCGCAGGTTGCGAATACCGGCCCGAGACCTGCCCTGACCTGCGGCTGCACGCCTACGTTGCGGACTTCTGCACCCGCAACGCGTTTGACGGCAGCATCCAGGACCTGATGCCGGATGAGAGCAGGCACAAGATAGCCGCCAGCATAGGCATATCATGCAATTTCAATTTCCTCAAATACATCAACAAAAAGGTTAAATGAAGACAGAACGGAAAAAGACATTCTCTTACCACCAAAAAGTAGAGAAACTATTCTTGAAAATCGAGAAAAAGATCAAGCGGCCGATGACGTTCACAGGAAAGCGGACCCTTGAGGCCATCATATTCCTCATCCTCTTCATTGCCTTCTTTGCAGCCATAGCCCACGTCATGACTTTGCCGAAGATGCTGAGCACCTTGATGCAGACGGCATATTCGCTGCTGATGGAGACCGTGTTCTACATCATGGCCATCTGCGTGCTCACCGGCGCCATCGGAAAACTGCTGACGGAATTCGGCGTAGTGCGCCTGATGGAAAACATTCTGCGTCCGTTGATGAAGCCGCTCTTCAACCTCCCTGGCGTGGCGGCATTGGGAGCAGTTTTGACGTTCCTCAGCGACAATCCGGCCATCATCACCCTGTCAAAAGACAAGAACTTCAGCCGTTACTTCAAAAAATACCAATTAGTGTCGCTCACCAACTTCGGCAC
>CAVIPZ010000040.1:0-11479 GCA_963644715.1 bacterium
AGATAGAACAACTTTGCGTAGAATGGAGCCAAATGAAAGGATGGTATCCGGACTGGCAAGAGGACGACGGTTGGCTTCGTGAACTTTTGGCAAAAACGGAAAACGAAAAAGTTAAGGCTACGGAGGAGTTGAACGCACACAATGCTCTCGACAAGAAGGTGGGTGAACTTCGCGAAGCAAAGGAAAAGGCGAAACAAGAGTTTGAAAAACACAACGAAACATCTGCCCAACAGAAAGAAAAGGCAGAGAAGATGAAAACGGCTGCCAACACTAAACTCACTGCAGAAAAAGCACAGACGTACAATCTCACTTTGCAGTTACAGGAGAAAACGGCTGCCTTGAAGACGGCAACTGATGGACTTGCCAAGGTTGTCGATGAGTTGGATGCCAAGGAAAAGTCGCTTAAAGCCGCAATCGGTGACAACGACCCTGATGATTTGGAACAGAAGTTGACTCAAACCAAAGAGACAGCCGACAAGAATGTTAAAGAGAAAAACGAGGTAATACTCAAGATGCAAGGCGACTTGAAAGGTCTTGAAGGCATAATCAACACCGACGAAGAGATGAAACAGGCGGATGAAAGCACCCGAAAGGCGAAAGGAACAGCCCTCGACAGTTGGCTTTCATCCTATAATAATTTGGGACAGAATGAACAAAAGCTTTCTGTCGATGATATTGCCCGGTTATATGCTTCTGTCGACGACTGGGAAGCCATCCGCACTCAACAGGCTGAATGTAGCAAGGAGTTCACCTCGGCTCAGACGACATTGCAGAATGAAGAGAAATCCCATCGCGAACATCAGTCCAAGAAGCCGGAAAAGGATAAAGCGTTGCTGTTGCAGAGAAAAGAAGAACTTGAAGGGCAGTCGAACGAGGAACTGGTCAATGACAAGGCCCGTTTGAATAATCATAATAATGCAAAAAAGCAGATGGGTGATATGTTTGAGAAGATGAAAGGGGCGGAGACGTTGAAGAACGAATGGGATGAGATAACCAAAGCCATCGGCTCAGACGGCAAACAATTCCGTATGATAGCGCAGTGTTACACGCTCCGTTTCCTTATAGAGCATGCCAATGTGGAAATACGGAAATTCAACACCCGCTACGAACTGCAACAGGTCAAAAACTCTCTTGGCATCCGTGTCATTGACCACGACCGTGCTGACGATGTGCGCGACACTACTTCACTTTCCGGCGGCGAGACTTTCATCGTAAGTCTGGGGCTCGCCTTAGGTCTGTCGGCATTGTCGTCCCGTAACATCTCGTTTGAGAATCTGTTCATTGACGAGGGGTTCGGCACGCTCGACCCTGACACGTTGGCCACTGTCATCGATTCGCTGGCTATGCTTCAGTCGTCACAAGGCAAAAAAGTAGGGGTGATCAGCCATACTGACACGATGTCAGAACGTATCGCTACCCAAATCAGGGTAATCAAGATCGGCAATTCCGGCAGCAGCCGTATCCAGATTTATCCTGAAAATTAACGCTATGCCCGCAGCAGGAACTTGCTGTTATGTCTAATTATATTGTCAGAGAGATTGTTGCAGAAAAACATCATAAAAAAACGAATCCTGATACCGAGCGCATAAAGTTTTTTTCATACTTTTGCGCTCTGAAAACGTGGACAGATTTGTGATGCTTGCAACCACAGAAAAAAATGCTAAAAACAGACATTTCTGCACGTTTTCTGAATAATGTTAAATTTAAAAATGTGCAAACTATGAGTTATTTGTTTACGTCAGAATCCGTATCGGAAGGTCATCCTGACAAATTGTGCGACCAGATTTCGGATGCATTGCTGGATGCTTTCCTGTTAAGAGATGCCGAATCAAAGGTGGCTTGTGAAACTTTGACGACAACCGGTCTGGTTGTCTGTGCCGGCGAGGTGAAAACTGAAGCCTATGTGCCTGTTGACGATGTTGTACGCAAGGTCATCAAAGAGGTGGGCTATACCAAAAGCGATTACCAATTCGACTATAAGTCGTGCGGTATTCTCTCGGCCATCCACAGCCAGTCGCCCGACATCAACCGGGGCGTTGAGCGTGCCGACATCAAACAGCAAGGCGCTGGCGACCAGGGCATGATGTTCGGCTATGCCTGCAACGAGACCGACAACTATATGCCGCTGCCTATTGAATTGGCGCACAGGCTGGTGCAGGAGTTGGCGGCTGTCCGCAAGGAGGGCAAGACGATGGGTTACCTCCGCCCCGATTCTAAATCGCAGGTCACCGTGCAGTATGCCGAAAACGGCAAGCCGGAGCGTATCGATTCGATTGTTGTCTCTACCCAGCACGATGAGTTCGGGTCTGACGACGAGATGTTGAAGACCATCGAACGCGATGTGCGCGACATTCTGCTTCCGCGCGTGCTGGACACTTGCTCGGACGAGGTGAGAAAACTGTTCCGCGACGATTACACCCTTTATGTGAACCCTACGGGCAAGTTTGTGATTGGCGGACCTAATGGCGACACGGGCGTGACGGGACGGAAGATAATCGTGGATACTTACGGAGGACGCGGTGCCCACGGCGGCGGCGCTTTTTCGGGCAAAGACCCCTCTAAGGTTGACCGCTCTGCAGCCTACGCCACCCGGCATATCGCCAAGAACATGGTGGCGGCCGGGCTCTGCGATCAGGTGCTTGTGCAGGTGGCTTACGCTATAGGCCAGGCCAATCCCGTTGGATTGTACATCAATACTTATAATACGGCTAAAGTCGGTTTAAACGACTCGGCCATTGCGGAGCAAATCAACAATATGTTTGATATGCGTCCTTACGCCATCATCGAACGCTTTGGACTGAAGAACCCGATTTACCAGCCTACCGCCACATACGGGCATTTTGGCCGCGACTGGTACGAGAAAGAGGTGCAGAGTGCGCAAGGCATACGCAAGATGACGTTCTTCTCTTGGGAAAAACTCGATTTTGTAGAAGATATCAGAAAGGCGTTTAAACTGTAACCGGAATGTGGTGAATGCCAATCGTGCCGTAGCCTAATGCTCGGCACGATTGGCATTTTTTGCTATCTCGTTGAGCGTGATCATCTTGTAAACCAACGTGGCGGCAAGCACATCCGACACTTTGCTGTCGGGTTGCGGACAGAGTTCCACAACATCGAAGCCTACCACATGCTTTCTTTTGAACACCTCACGCAAGAATCTCAAGGTGGGATACCATTGCAATCCTCCGGGCAGCGGCGTGCCGGTAGCCGGAAGAATGGAGGGGTCGAGGCCGTCAAGGTCAAAAGTGATATATACGTTTTGTGTAAGCCGTTCTGTGGCACGGTCAATCCAACCGTCGTTGTCGCAGATGTCGTGGGCATAGAAAATGTTTTCCGGCATCACGTTGTGCATCTCTTCGGTGCAAACGTTGCGAATGCCTACCTGTACCACTCGTGCGTAGTCTTGTGCGCGGCGCATGACGCAAGCATGGTTGTAGATGGAGCCGTGGTACTCGTCGCGCAGGTCGGCATGGGCGTCAATCTGAAGCACTGTCAGATTCTGATGTTGTTCGCTCATCGCTTTGATGGCCCCGACAGATATGGAATGTTCACCGCCGATCAGAATAACCTGTTTCCCCACATTCAAAAAGTGTTGAACTCGCCGGTAAACAGAATCTACCATACGTTCAGGGGTGGCGAGGTCATAATGGAAATGGTCGGTGTAGATGCCGGCGTTGCAGGCTTCGTATCTGTATTGGATGTCGTACAGTTCGAGGCTGTCGGAAGCGTCGAGGATGGCTTGCGGTCCTTTGTCAGCCCCTTTCATAAAGGTGCTGGTGCCATCGTAAGGCACGGCAAGAAGTGCGTAGCGGGCACGGTCGAACTGACAAAGTTCTTCGTCCATGTCCAAAAAATGGGTCATCTGTTTTATCATAATGAAAGTTCTTTGGCTAAGTATTGGGCGGTAAATCCGACACCTTTCTTGACGATTTCTTCAGGAGTGCCTTCGGCCAGGATTTCGCCGCCGCCGCGTCCTCCCTCCGGCCCCATGTCTATGATGTGGTCGGCGGTTTTGATTACGTCCATGTTGTGTTCGATGACGATGACTGTGTTGCCGCGGTCCACCAGTTTGTTCAGCACGTCAAGCAGGATGAATATGTCGTGGAAGTGCAGTCCTGTAGTAGGTTCGTCGAGGATATAGATGGTTTGCCCCGTCTCTTTTTTCGACAGTTCTGCGGCCAGTTTGACACGCTGTGCTTCGCCGCCAGACAGAGTCGTAGAGGATTGTCCTAACCGGAGATAGCCCAGACCTACGTCTGCCATAGTCTTGAGTGGGGCGACAATGGCAGGAATGTTTTCGAAAAAGTCAAGGGCATGTTCAATGTCCATTTCGAGTATGTCATTGATAGACTTGCCTTTGTATCGTATTTCCAGCGTTTCGGCGTTGTATCTTTTGCCGCCGCATTTCTCGCAGGTGACATATACATCAGGCAGGAAGTTCATCTCGATGGTTTGAACACCGGCGCCTTTGCACTCTTCGCACCGTCCGCCGGATACGTTGAAAGAGAAACGTCCGGGTTTGTAGCCGCGGATTTTAGATTCGGGCATGTCGGCGAAAAGTTTCCGGATGTCATCAAATACGCCGACGTAGGTGGCCGGGTTTGAGCGCGGCGTGCGGCCGATAGGCTGCTGGTTTATTTCGATGACTTTGTCGATATGTTCAAGACCCTCAACGGCATCGTAAGGCAGCGGTTTTTTCTCCGAATGGTAGATGCGGCTGTTCAGGATAGGGTAGAGGGTCTCGTTGATGAGGGTTGACTTCCCGCTGCCCGAAACGCCCGTGATGCAGGTGAGCGTGCCCAAAGGGAAACGTGCGGTGACGTGTTTGAGATTGTTGCCGCAAGCCCCGGACACGGTGAGGTATAGACCGTTGCCTTTACGCCGGCTTTTGGGCACGGCGATTTTCCGGGTTCCGTTCAGGTATTCTGCGGTCAGGGAGTGTGCTTTCAGAATCTCGGGGTAGGTGCCTGTCGCTACAATCTCGCCGCCCAGTTCGCCGGCCTTTGGACCTACATCAACAATGAAGTCTGCCGATTCCATCATGTCGCGGTCGTGCTCAACGACGATGATGGAATTGCCAAGGTCGCGCAACTCTTTCAGCGACTGTATCAGCAGGTGGTTGTCGCGTTGGTGCAACCCAATGCTCGGTTCGTCAAGGATGTACATAACATTCACCAGTTGTGAACTGATCTGGGTGGCCAGCCGGATGCGCTGCGCTTCGCCGCCAGAGAGCGAGGCTGTGGAACGGTCGAGCGAAAGGTACGATATGCCTACGTTGCAGAGAAATCCAAGGCGAGAGGAAATCTCCCGCAGGATTTCGCTGGCAATGAGTTTCTGGCTTTCGTCAAGGTGCGCCGGCAAATGCTCTATCCATATGGCCAGTTCTGAAATGTCCATATGGGCAAGCTCGGCGATGTTTTTGCCGTTGAGCCGGAAATGGAGCGACTCTTTCTTTAACCGCGTGCCGTGGCAGTGCGGACAAGGTATCATGTTCACGAAACGGTTGATCCATTTGCGCATAGATGCCGGCATGTTGTCCCCGCTGTTGAGGGTATGAATGAAGTTGATGACTCCGTCAAAGGTCTTCTTTATAGGTGACAACCCGGCGGCTTCACGTTTGACATACAGGATTTCGGGAGATCCGTAAAGAACCATATTGAGGTTTTGCTCCGTCAATTCACTGATGGGGTCTGACAAGGAGAACCCGCATTTCTCGGCCAATGCGTCTAACGTCCTGAACAGCGGCGTGTTCTTGTATTCTCCGATGAAGACGATGCCGCCTTGCTTTATGGATTTTGAGGGGTCGGGGATGATTTTCCCGATGTCGATTTCTGAAACGGTGCCCAGTCCGCCGCAATATTCGCAAGCTCCGTAGGGAGAGTTGAACGAGAATGTGTTGGGCTCCGGCTCCGGATAGGAGATGCCGGTTGTGGGGCACATCAGGAACCTGCTGAAATTCTTGACCTCTTCCGTGTCGTTGTCCAGCACCATAGCCGCCCCTTTGCCGTATTTCATGGCCAGATGGATGCTGTTGCTGACGCGCGTTTTTGAAAATTGCGTCACTTTCAAGGAGTCAACAACAAGTTCGATGTCGTGTGTCTTGTAGCGGTCAACCTGCATGTTGAGAAGCAGTTTGCGGATGATTCCGTCAATGCGGACGCGGGTGAAACCTTGCTTGCGGAGGTTCTCGAACAGTTCGCGGTAGTGCCCTTTCCTGCGTTTTATGACCGGTGCCAGCAAGGTGATAGAATGATCTTCGTAACGGGAGAGGATGAGGTCTATCAACTCGGGTTCGGAGTAATGGACCATCTTCTCTTGCGTGTTGTACGAGTAGGCATCGGCTACGCGGGCATAGAGCAGACGCAGGAAATCATACACTTCGGTGATGGTGCCTACCGTGGAGCGCGGGTTCTTGTTGACCGTCTTCTGCTCGATGGATATTACAGGATTAAGCCCTGAAATCTTGTCCACGTCGGGGTGTTCTACATGCCCGATGAACTGGCGCGCGTACGAGGAGAAGGTCTCCATATAGCGACGCTGCCCTTCTGCATAGATGGTGTCAAAAGCAAGCGACGATTTGCCGCTGCCGCTCAATCCTGTGACAACAACCAATTTCTGCTGGGGGATAGTTACGGAAACATTTTTCAGATTGTTTTCCCTGGCTCCGGAAATCACAAGAGCGTCCTCAGCAAATTCGTTGTCTTTCATATAACAAGTGTCTTTCAGAAACAGGATGCAAAAGTACGAAAAAATGCCCCTTTTTTTGTACCTTTGCCGCCGAATTTGAAAATTTCAGTGAATGAATGATTTATTAGATAAATTGGAACTTATTTACCAGCGTTGGTTGCAGATAGGAGAGGATATTGCGAAGCCGGATGCCATGTCTGATATGAAGAAGTTTATCAAGATGAGCAAAGACTACAAAGACCTTCAGGCTGTAGTTGATGCTTACAAGAAGTATAAGGACGTTATCGGGAACATAGCCAATGCTAAGGACATCTTGGCCAATGAGAAGGATGAGGAGTTCCGCGAGATGGCAAAAGCCGAACTCGACAGTTTCGGTGTCGAAAAGGAACGCCTTGAGGAGGAAATCAGACTGCTGCTGTTGCCGTCTGACCCGCAAGACAGCAAGAATGCCCAAATGGAAATCAGAGCCGGCACTGGCGGCGACGAAGCCAGCATCTTTGCGGGCGACTTGTTCCGGATGTATCAGCATTATTGCGACAAGAAAGGGTGGAAGATAGAGGTGGTTTCGATGACCGAGGGCACGGTCGGCGGCTATAAGGAGATTGTCTTCTCCGTGAACGGCGACGGTGTCTATGGCATTATGAAGTACGAGTCGGGCGTGCACCGTGTGCAGCGTGTGCCGCAGACAGAGTCACAAGGGCGTGTACATACCTCTGCCGCCTCAGTGGTGGTGCTCCCCGAAGCCGATGAATTTGACGTGGAACTCAAACAGTGCGATATCAAGAAAGAGACGTTCTGTGCTTCCGGACCCGGCGGACAATGCGTCAATACTACTTACTCCGCAGTGCGCCTTACCCATATCCCGACTGGCATCGTGGTCTCAATACAAGACGAGAAGTCGCAGATCAAGAACCTCGACAAGGCTATGCGTGTGCTTCGTAACCGGCTGTTTGAGATGGAGTACAAAAAATATCTCGACGAGATAGCCTCGAAACGGAAAACGATGGTGTCAACAGGCGACCGCTCCGCAAAGATCAGAACATACAACTATCCGCAAAACCGCGTCACTGACCACCGCATCAACTATACAATGTACAATCTCGCCAATTTTATGAACGGCGATATTGAAGAGGTGCTGCAGGCTTTGCAGGTGGCCGAAAATGCGGAACGCTTGAAAGAGGAAATAGTTTAACCCCGCTAAAAGTACAGCAGTTCTCCCGACACGTTCGGATATCCCATATCGCGCAGCAATTGACAGTAGTTTTCAACTTGTGTGCGGTATTCTTCATGTTCACTCCCTGTCTTGTAGTCGATAACTACTGTTCTCCCGTTCAGAAATACAATTCTGTCGGGACGATATTCGTTGCCGTCCGTGTCAATGATGCTGTATTCGTTCAAGACTTTAACGCCAGGTGCAGGAAAGAACAGCTCTTTCCATTTTTCCTCATTTTGTATTTTTTTGAAGAAATTCTGCAAATGCTTATGATACCGGGAGTCTGTTTTTTGGAGGAGTTGTTCGGTTCCTTTGTCGTCTTGGGGGAATTCTTCTAATTGAGAGAGAAAATCGTGGATGACTATGCCTTCAGCGCGAGGGTCATCCTCTTTGATGATGGGCATTATGCTGAATATGCCGTCTATGCTGAAATCTGATGCCGTGACCGTTGGAGCAATGATGCTTTTCTGCGTTGGCGGAGTTGAGGTGTTCTTCCAGTTGAGGTTGCCCGCATAATAACGGTTGGGGTTGTTTGGGTCTTGGGTGAACGACGGGTCGCTTTTTACAAAATCAAACAGAAAATCACCGTAAGTAGTTTTGTTTTCCGTAGTTTGGGTGATGATGTAGAGCATGTCGCGCGCCCTGGTGTGGCCTACATAGAGGATGTTTTCCGCGTCCATGGTTTCTTTCAGTTTTTCTTGGTCGTAGCGCTGTTGGTAAGAGGAAAACGGCAAGTCCTTTTCTGTCAAATTGATGTATGCAACGGTTTTGTCGTCAATGCGGTTCCAGAACTCGTATCCTTTTTCCTTGGGTTTACTGTAGGGAAGGACAACTACGGGATATTCCAGTCCTTTTGATTTGTGTGTGGTGTAGATTTGGATTGAATCAAGACCTGACGGCAATGTCAGCGACTTCATTTTGCCGTTGTCTTTCAACATTTGCCACCAAAGCAGAAAATCGGCCGGTTCGCCGTTCCGTTCGGCGGTGTAGTCCAGCACAAGGTTTTCGAAGCACGTGAGGAACGGATCCGACAGTTTGTGCATGCCATAAATGGCCATGATTTTCTGAACCAAGATGTACAGGGGTTGTGAAAGCCATTGGGTAGAGAGTTCACTGCCAAGTTGCTCTTTTAAATGTTCGTTGAACTGTTCCCAGTTGGACTTCTCTTTTGTTTCTTGCCCGCTGTCTTCGTCAGCGTTGTTGTTCGTATTGATTGGAGATGACGAATTTTGGAATGGGGAAAGCTTTGATATGCTGTGCAGTATGGCGTACTGGGACAGTTTGTCAGAGGGATTCAGCAGGCATTGTATGGTGAGGATGATGAGGTTGACATAAGAAGAGTTGTCTAAACGCAAAGAATTCGGTGTAATCACATTCCAGCCTAAGGAAAGCATGATGTTGGCCATGCGGGTGCAGTGTTCGTTTTTGCGGAAGAGCACGGCAATGTCGCCTTCGCGGTAGCCCCTGTTGCGGGCGTCTTTCACGGCATACAGAACTTCCAGTTCGTCCGGTTCGAGCTTTTGTTTTGTTACGATTTCACGTAGAGTCGCTGCCTCTTCTATGGAAAACAAGCCGGTATTTATATGCGAGTTGTCATCGGTTGACGTTTGTTTTTTCCCCGCATCTGATTTATTCTCATTGCAGAAGCAAACCTGCACAAATCCCTCTTTTTGTTGGCTTATTTTCTGTACAAGTCCATCTTTGTAATAATTGTCGGCATGATTTTCGCGCGTGTAAAATTCGAAGAACTTGTTGTTGAAATTTACCACCGAACGGAGCGAACGGTAGTTGGTGTCGAGGTTGATGGGGTTGTAATGTGCATCATCTACAACGTCTGCAAGCTCCTTGTCATTGTTGAAGCGGTTTAGGTCAATCAGGTTGTAAAAGAGTTCGGAGTCGCCACCACGAAACCGGTAGATGGCCTGTTTTACATCTCCAAAGAGGGACACGTCGTGTCCGGCCGACATCGCGTTGTTCACCAGCAACGGCTTCAGGTCTTTCCACTGCATGGCGGAGGTGTCTTGAAACTCGTCAATGAAGAAATTCTCGTACCTCACTCTGTCAAAGATGACTTCAAAGCCGAGTTCTTCGATTTTTTCATAAAGCAGTGTGTTTGCCTCGCCTAAAATGAAAAAGTTGCGCTGTTTTTTCATCTCGTCCATCTTCTCTTTCATATCTTTAAGCATCAGCATTATGGTCCCGTTTTTGCTGTGGATGCAGTTGTCACGGTATGTTTTTGTTTGAGGCGATTTGAGAATATTGTGTATCTCGGCCATGCATTTTTTTATCTCGGGAATCTCCGCGTCGGAGGTTGCCTGTTCTGTTGCCGACAAACTTTTATTTGAGAAATAGTTTCCTTCGTTGTCCTTGAAATCGTCATGGGTTTTTATGCAAGAAGCCCCGAAAGGGTCGTCCAGCCTCTCGTTGAACCATTTTTCAATAGTGGAACGTTTGAATTTCAGCCCCGCATTTTTAATGTTTTCAATATGTTTGTTCCCCTCTTTTGCAATAGGCTTAATCAAGTTTTTGATATCCTCAAGTTCTTTTTTGAGATCCTGCTTCATCTGCACTATATTCTTTTGCAGGACTTCAGGATCCGTGGCGTAGAGCGTCTTAAGGCAATCGAAGTTCTGTTCGGCGTTCTCATAGATGACGTTGAGGCTGTATAGAAGTTTGCGGTCAATGTTTGCATTTCCGGCGTTTTCCATCTCGTTGTCAATAAGATAGCAGATACGGTCGGAGAGGCCGGACCCCGACTGGAGACTGTTGAGCAACTGGTCAATGGCAAGTTGGTAGAACTCGTACAGGTCAAGTTGCACCGAATAGGTGAGGTTGAGGTCCAACGACAAGGCAGAAGAGCGGATAGTGCGTTGGTTGAAACTGTCAATGGTGGAGACGGAGAAGCGGGCGTAGTCGAAAATGATGCGCCGGAGCAGTTCGAGTGACTCGTGACGCATGAAAGCGGCTGCATGTACAGGCTCCTTGTTGCCGAACAGTTTTTCGACGATGATGCTGTAAATGGCTTTTTCGCTGCCGCCGAGGTTGTTGTATTCGTTGAAGGCAAACGCTTTCAATGTGCGTACAATTCTGTCTTTCATCTCGGCGGTGGCGGCATTGGTGAACGTGATGGCTAATATGCGCCGGTAACTGTCGAGATGAAAGGGCGAGGCAATGCCTTTTGCTGCTGCAAGGGCATCCGACTTGAAACACAATGCAATATAATCGGCAACCAGATGAGTGGTTTTCCCGGAGCCGGCTGAAGCGGAGTAAGTGGTGAACATGTTGAGGCTGTTTTCGTTTTCTTTATCATTTTAGGGGTTTGCAACATTCGGGCAGCATGGCCGTCTGCCTTTTCCAAATCCCCTTTTTCATTTTTTTATTATGGCCGCAAAGATAGCAAAAAACGGAACTTGTAGCGTGGTTTTTAGAATTATGCGTATAGAGAAACCACGAAGAGTTGTGAAATTAACTGAAAAACAGTTTAATTGGGCGGCGCGTCAGTCGCCCGAGAGAAATAGAATGTCAATGCCAGATGATATCACTTCCGGACAATGCATCTAAACAAACATTCCTCATTGG
>CAVIPZ010000041.1:0-11359 GCA_963644715.1 bacterium
GCTCAGGTTGAAGAAGAGGATGTTGAAAACGACGAAGAGCAGAACGAGAATGAGGATAACAGAGACGGCAGACGCAGACGCACGATGACCCGTCGTCCTGTTGGCAGAAAATAATATTATTAACCTTAATTAAGATTTTTTATTATGGCAACAATATCAGCCGCTGATGTAAATAAATTGAGACAACAAACCGGCATCGGAATGATGGACTGCAAGAAAGCCCTGGTAGAGGCCGAAGGCGATTTCGAGAAAGCCATCGACATCCTCCGCAAGAAAGGACAGAAAGTAGCCGCCAAACGTGCCGACCGCGAATCCAATGAAGGAAGACTTCTTGCCAAAACCAACGCAGACCACACCAAAGGCTACCTGCTGGCTGTGGCTTGCGAAACTGACTTTGTAGGCAAGGGCGACGAGTTTGTGCAGTTTGTTGACAACCTGATGAACAATGCTATGGAAGCCGGCGTCAGCACCCGCGAGGAACTCCTCGACATGACAATTGACGGTATGAAAGTTTCAGAAAAACTGACAGAACTTACCGGCAAGACGGGTGAGAAAATCGAACTTCCCCACTTTGACGTTATGGAAGCCGCATACGTGGAAGCATACAACCACATGGGCAACCACAAAGCTACGCTCGTAGGATTCAACAAAGCCGACGACAACGCCAAGACCGTTGCTCACAACGTGGCGCTGCACATCACCGCTATGAGCCCTGTAGCGCTTGACGAAACCAACGTTCCGCAAGAGGTTATCGACCACGAAATGGAAATCAACCGCGAACTGGTCCGCCAAGAAGGCAAACCTGAGGAGATGGTCGAGAAAATCGCACAAGGCAAACTCAACAAGTTCTTCAAAGAGAGCACCCTCATGTACCAAATTCTGGTTATGGGCGGCGACGGAAAACAGAATGTCCGCGACTATATCAAGAGTTCTGACAAAGACCTCGCATGCACGGGATTCATCCGCCGTCAGATTGGCGCATAAGTCTCTATTACAAGACTTTAACTTATAAAAAGAGGGCTGTCTGTAGCCCTCTTTTTTCATTTTAAACCTTCGTCAGTTTTTTGTATCTTTGCACTCGTATAATTTTCATTTAAAATGCGTAAGGAAGTTGATTTTCTTGTAATCGGATCAGGGGTTGCCGGATTGTGCTTTGCGCTGAAAGCAGCCAACTACGGAAAGGTTTGCATAGTCACAAAAACCAAAACAGACGAGGGTTCCACCCGCTATGCCCAAGGAGGCATCGCGTCTGTAGTTTACAAGCCCGACACCTACGAAAAGCACATCCAAGACACGATGGTGGCCGGCGATGAACTTTCGGACCGCAAAATTGTGGAAATGACCATTCGTGAAGCCACAGATCGCGTTATGGAACTGGTCAACTGGGGCGTTGACTTTGACCGCAACAGAGACGGCAGTTTTGCCCTGGCCAAAGAGGGCGGACACTCTGAATACAGGGTGCTGCACCACAAAGACATAACGGGTTATGAAATAGAAGAAAAACTGATACTGGCCGCGAAAAAACACCCTAACATCGAGATCGTCGAAAACAGGATTGCCCTGGAAATCATCACCCAGCATCATTTGGGCATAGAAGTGACCCGGCGTTCCAAAGACATCACTTGCTACGGCGCCTACATCTTCAATCCGGAGACGAACACGGTAGATACGGTGCTGGCCAAGATCACCATGATGGCCACAGGCGGCATCGGGATGGTTTATGAACACACCACAAACCCTAAAGTGGCCACAGGCGACGGCATTGCGATGGTATATCGAGCCAAAGGTGCCGTGCGGGGCATGGAGTTTGTGCAGTTTCACCCTACTTCGCTCTACAACCCTAAGGAGTCGCCGTCGTTTTTGATAACAGAAGCCATGCGCGGAGCCGGAGCCATCCTTAAGGACGCTTCCGGGACTGCTTTTATGGACAAATACGATGAACGCGGCTCGCTTGCCCCGAGAGACATCGTAGCCCGCGCCATCGACACCGAGATGAAAAGACAAGGTGTTGACCACGTCTATCTTGACACTACCGTCATTCCGAAACAGGAAATGTTTGAACACTTCCCCAACATCTATGCGAAATGCCTCAGCATAGGCATAGACGCCACCAAAGAGATGATACCTGTTGTGCCGGTTGCCCACTATTCGTGCGGCGGCATACAAACAGACGAATGGGGAGCCACTACCATACAGCATCTTTTCGCCGTGGGCGAATGTGCTTCTACCGGTCTTCATGGAGCCAACCGGTTAGCCTCCAATTCATTGCTTGAAGCGCTGGTGTTTTCACACCGTGCCTGCCTCAAGTCCGTTGAACTGCTGCCCACCTTGTCATTCTGCCACGACATCCCCGACTGGAACAGCGAAGGCACCGTGCTGAACGAGGAAATGGTGCTCATCACACAATCGCGGAAAGAGGTGCAGACCATTATGAGCAGCTATGTCGGCATCGTCCGTTCTAACCTCCGCCTGCAACGGGCATTCGACCGGCTCGAGATTCTGTACCGCGAGACGGAAGACTTGTACAAGAAATCTATACTCATACCCGAAATCTGCGAATTGCGCAACCTCATCAATGTAGGCTACCTGATCATCCGGAATGCTATGGACCGCAAAGAGAGCCGAGGCCTGCACTATTCGCTGGACTATCCACCCTATCACAGCCACCAAAGTTAACTGCAATACTCATGAGAAATTTTGAAATTCACACCTTGGGGTGCAAGCTGAACTTCAGCGAGTCTTCCGCAATCGCCGCCAAACTTGTCGAAAACGGCTGGAATCAAGGAGGCATTCCTGAAGTCATTATCATCAACAGCTGCGCCGTAACAAGCTCTGCGGAGAAGAAAACACGGAACTTGGCTTCCAAACTACATCGCGACAATCCTTTGGCCTCTATCATCATGGTCGGCTGCTACAGCGCACTGAAACCTGAACTGCTCGAAAGGTGGTCAGGCGTCATCAAAGTGTTCGGCAGCCACAACAAGATGAATGTTGTCGATTATCTGATGCAACGAGAACTGCCTGAACCACAGAACTACTTTGATGCCTATTCCACAACTCATGACAGAACACGCTCATTTCTGAAAATCCAAGACGGCTGCAACGTCCATTGCACCTATTGCACCGTATGGATTGCACGAGGAAAAAGCCGCAGCGACACCATCGAAAATGTGCTGAACAATATCCAAAAAATACACGAAGCCGGCGCACGCGAAGTGAACCTTACCGGCGTCAACGTGGGCGACTTTGGCAGAGGCACCGACGAAAATCTCCTCAAACTGCTGAAAGCCATCGTGAAACAAAACCTGATGGAACGAGTCCGCATCTCTTCGATAGAACCGGACCTGCTGAGCGACGACATCATCAAACTGGTCGCCAAAAGCCCTATCCTGATGCCCCATTTCCACCTGCCGCTGCAGTCAGGCTGCGACCGCATTCTGGAACTGATGCGCAGACGCTACACCACCAGCGAATATGCTGACAAAGTGATGCTTATCAAAAAAATGATGCCCGATGCCTGCATTGCCTGCGATGTCATCACCGGATTTCCCGGGGAAACCGACGAGGATTTTGAGGAGACCTATAATTTCCTCGAACAACTCCCGATCAGTTACATGCATGTTTTCACCTATTCAAGAAGACCGCGCACATCCGCAAATATGATGGAAGACCAGATTCCGGAAGATGTGAAAAACGAACGTACTACACGGCTTATAGATCTCTCTCAAGTCAAGAAAACGGCTTTCTACCAGCAGTGTGAAGGCCAAAAACGCCCTGTTCTTGTAGAAGCCGAAACTATCGACGACCAACTTTGCGGTTTTACCGACAATTATATCAGAGTATCGTTGCCCTACGATGAAAACATCATCAACACGATACAGAAAGTGACAGTCGATTCATGCCACACAGTGTTATAAGACTTTCCAACGGGCTTCGCCTGATTCATAAACAAACAGATTCGCCCATTTCCCATTTTGGCGTGCTGGTGAATGCCGGCACCCGCGATGAGGATGAACAGAAAGCAGGACTGGCCCATTTTGTAGAACACACCATCTTCAAAGGCACGCACAAACGCAACGCCTACCATCTGTTGAGCCGTATGGAAACAGTAGGCGGAGACTTGAATGCCAGCACTTCAAAAGAAGAAACCTATTTCTACACCTCGTTCCTGTCGCAGGAGTACCCGCGCGCCGTGGAACTTCTGTCCGACATTTTCTTTCATTCCACTTTCCCCGAGAGTGAACTGCAAAAAGAAAAAACCGTGGTGTTGGAAGAGATTGGCTATTATCAAGACACCCCGTCAGAACTCATCTTCGATGATTTTGAAAATTTGGTCTTTGCCGGCCATCCGCTGGGCAGGAACATCTTAGGCTCGCGGCAAAGCGTCAAGAAACTGTCACGGAATGACATCCTTGACTTCATTGCCGGCAATTACACGTTAGACAATGTGGTTTTGTCGTCTGTGGGGAACATCACGACAAACAAACTGGTGCATCTTTGCGAACGGCATTTCGGCAACAACACGATACCCGAACTGCAGCATCAACGTACACCTTTTGTGTCATATCAGCCGCAGACACGAGAAATCCGCAAAAGCACGACTCAAGCCAATGCCTTGCTCGGCAACATCGCCTACCCCATCAACGATGACAAGAGAACCCCATTCCTGCTCCTGACAAACCTATTAGGCGGTCCAGGCATGAACACCCGGCTGAACATGAGCATACGCGAAAAGAAAGGGCTCGCCTATACCATAGAAGCAAATTACACCCCATTCTCGGACACGGGTTTGTTTTCGATATATTTTGGCTGCGAAAAGCACCACACCGACCAATGTATGGCGTTGATTTATAAAGAATTGAAAAAATTGAGAGAAAACCGCTTGGGCACGCAGCAACTCTTCAATGCCAAACAGCAGTTCATCGGCCAGTTGGCACTCTCCTACGAAACCAAGTTGAACGAGATGCTGTCGTTAGGACATGCCGCATTCTTCTTTGAAGAAATCGACACGACAGAAGAAAGCGTAGAACAAATCAGAGCCATCACCGCAGATGAAATCATAGAAGTGGCCAATGAAATACTCATACCTGACCAGTTCAGCGCCCTTATTTACCTTCCCCGCTAACCGACAGCCATTCAAAACATCCAGACAATGCTTTCTTTGTATTCTAAAAACCTTGAAAATGCAGTAAACGAGATTGCGAAACTGCCCGGCATCGGAAAACGTACGGCTCTTAGGCTGGCCTTGCACCTCATAAAAGCCGACAACGACGAGGTTATGCTCTTGGCTGACCGCATCACCAAACTCAAAACAGACGTTTACTATTGCCGGAAATGCTACAACATTTCGGATCATGAGATGTGTGACATCTGCGCAAGTCCGAAGCGCGACACGCAGACGATTTGCGTAGTTCAAGACATCCGTGACATCATTGCGCTTGAAAACACAGGGCAGTACCATGGCCTATACCATGTCTTAGGCGGAGTCATCTCGCCTGTAGATGGCATCGGCATACCGCAACTTAAAATCAAGGAACTGTTTGACCGTCTTGACAGCGAGAACATCCAAGAACTGATATTGGCGCTTCCGTCAACCGTAGAGGGCGATACAACCTGTTTCTACATCTACAAGAACGCCAAAGACAAAGTGAACCTTGTCACGACGATTGCACGCGGCATCGGCATCGGCGAAGAACTCGAATATGCTGACGAGGTGACGCTCGGACGCTCCCTGCTCGCCCGCACCGATTTCAGCAGTGCCATCCAGAAACGGTAACGCCCCACATTAGTCATATAGCAAATAGCGGCTGCGCACCTCCTTAAACTTCGCCAAATCCTCTTGCCACGATGCCCTGATCTGCGCTTCCGTCATATCCGAAAGAATCTGTTTCCTTAATTGGTCTGTGCCTGCCAACTTGTCAAAGAAAGCGGCATTGGTAAAGAACCGGTCATCATTGTATTGGCGATAGGCCGTAAGAAGATATTGCAAGTTAAGGCTGTTGCCTCTGTCAAGATTGGCAGTCGCTGTATCTTTCAAATAAAACCCTCTGCATACCTCACCTTTGTGCAAAGGATTTTCGGAAACACCCTTTATAGGATGCGGTGCAAACTCAAAATCGCCCTCTTTAAACTGTGGAGAACCGTAAATCTGGAAAGGATAGTCAGTGCCGCGCCCGACACTCACATCGGTACCCTCAAAGAAACAAAGCGACGGATAGAGATAGACCGCCTCGGCACAAGGCAGATTCGGGGAGGGCGAAACGGGAAGCGCATACCGCTTATTATGGTCATAGTTCCTGTTTTTTACAACCGTCAGAGGACATTGGAGACCGTTGCGCAACCATTTCTCACCATTGATCATCTGTGCATACTCCCCTATCGTCATGCCGTAAACCACAGGCACAGGGTGCATCCCCACAAAAGAGCGGAACTGCGGAACGAGCACCGGACCATCAACAAAATATCCGTTAGGATTTGGGCGATCAAGCACTACAACTGGAATGTCATTCTCGGCAGCGGCTTCCATAACATAATGCAACGTAGAGATATAGGTGTAAAAACGGCAGCCCACATCTTGCAAGTCAAAGAGTATCACGTCAATTCCGTGCAACTGTTCGACCTGTGGCTTTTTGTTCTTGCCGTAAAGGGACACAACTGGCAGCCCTGTCTTTTTGTCAACAGACGAAGCTATGGCAGCACCGGCTTCGGCCTCGCCGCGGAAACCATGTTCAGGACAAAACAGTTTCACTATCTGCACGCCTCGTGCAAGAAGCGTATCCACCAAATGCGTGTGTCCTATCATTGAAGTCTGATTGCCGCAAACAGCCACTTTCTTGCCGTCTAACAACGGCAAGTATTCGTCCATGTTATAAGCGCCCGGCTGCGGCTGACTCAAAGCAGCAATGGCACAAAGCATAAAACTGCACAAAAAAAATCTTCTTTTCATTTTTCGATTGATTAAAAAAAAACTACCCGAAACTTGTCGGGTAGTTCAAATATGTTAAAAAGACGGCTTATCGTTGAACAACCATCTTCTTGGTTACAATGACATCGTTGAAACTGAACGTGTAGAAATAGATGCCGTCGGCCAATTTAGAGGTGTTGACATCAAAGTAATGTTCGCCCTCGGCAACATCTTGAGCATCGGTATAAAGCAGCTGACCGGCCGCAGAATAGATGCTAAGCATAGCCTTGCCTTCATTAGGCACCGTATAGGCAATACGCGTGCTGTTGACAGCCGGGTTGGGCTCATTCTGGGCAACAATGATGCCCATTTTCTCATACACCGGAACATCGTAGTTGGTGCATGTGATGATACGTCCCAAATTGTTGGTCGTGTCCTTGTCGAAATCAATCAAGCCCATAAAGCGGAACTCGAGCCGGCGTGTGTTGGAAGAAACATGGAAACAACTGTCAAACTCTACACGGATGGTTTCATCAGGCGCGAGATTGGTTTCGACATGTTGAATAATAGTATCAAAGTCAGAGCCAACAGCCATCGTGCAACGCACATCGAATTCACGGATTGGCGAGAAGCCGTTGTTCCTGAATGTGACAACCGGGCAGAGGTCAGAACCGATAATCACACAAGAACTGTCGTCATTGCTTGGCCGGTCGATAGACACAAGTTCAAGGTCAGGAAGACCGCCGCTGAGTGAGATGTCATCAAGACAAGGATCGATTCTCTTCTTTTGTCCCGTCAGTCTGAAGCGCAACTGGGCTATTTCATCAATTTGGGAGAATGCTTTAGTGTATGAACTCCAAGGCGATGTAGCGGAAGTCTGTCCGCCATCTGTCCTGGTCAGAGAGTCAATCACAACGAAAGTCTTGCCAGAACCAGCCTCAATATAAAGTTTGAAATCTGCATCATTCTCGCCATAGAAATGTTTCCACAAGTTGAGTTCAACGGGATAGCTGTTGCGGTAATGCATATTGATGCATCGTGTGGTGAGCGTTGTCCATTTGTTCTGGTTTGAAGTGCCGCTTATGCCAGGAACTGTGGCAAAACGACCCTTGCTCTCAAGCGGCAAACCCTCTTGCGTGTGGTCGTGGGCAGCGCCCGCGGTCGGGTTATTGGCGCTTGCACCCTGATTGACAATCCAAACGTAGTTCGGGTTCGACTGACCCAAGTACCAATCTGAGGTAAAGTGCAGACCCGTTGAAGAGGTACCTGTATTCGTTTCAAAACTGTCGGTAAACGGCACAGACAAGACCTGGGTGAGCGAGTCGGTATTGGCTTTGGTGCTCAAAGTGTCGTTGTGGCTGTATTGGTCGGGCTGGTAGGTAAGCCGTGAACTGATGTTATAGTCGCCACGGGCATCCATATTAACGTGGTCAATGACAGCCGTTATCGTTTCACCCGGAGCCACCGTGCCGTTGGTCAGCGTGGTGTTATAGGTGGCAGTGTTGCCACCTTGCGCAACGGTTGCAGTTACAGTCAGGCTGTTGTCGGGTGAGAAGGTCTCGCTTTGCGTTCCAAAGTTCTTGAGCGTGACACGCATAATGGCAGCCGTGTCGGGGCATACATAACCTACAGGGTGTACATAGTCCACAATGCCCATATCATGGGTGTAACTCGGCAGAATTTGGACAGCATAGTCTTCCGTCTCGCCTGCAAAGTTGTAAATACGGTCTGGATAAGCGACATTGTTGGCGGAACAGATGATACGCATACGGGTCAATCCCGTTTGGGCCGTTGCCGGAATATCTATATAGGTCATCGTGGTGGCATTGGCCGCATTGGTGGCGCCAGGGATGCTTCCTGAATTATATACAAGTTCAGAATTGTCGAAAACGCCGTTTCTGTCATAGTCGATATAGACTTTCTTATAAACGCTTCCTGAAGCGGTAGGTTTGTTGAAAGCGTGAGTTATCTCAATCGGATAACGCTGGTCAACGACAACATTGGCTGGCGTAGTTGAGGTATAATCCACATAGCGGTCGCTCGGCAACTGCACATCAGGCTGCGGGTGCGACACGAAAGGAGCTGCAGTGCCGTTGTCGATGCCGGCAAATTTCACATTGGCGATACATACGCCATCAATAGACGTCTGCGGATGCGAAAGACCCGGATCCTGTTTCTTCAGCATAATCGAAGCCGTATCATTGTTGTGGAAAGAGTCGCCTGTCAACGAGGTGTAAACCTTGAACGGGGTATCGAAATAGACGCTTGTAAGGTCAGTTCTCGTCGTGAAAGAGAAGTTGACAGTGGCACCGGAAGCGATAGACTGTGTGCAGTTCTGCGTAACAGGCGTGCCGTTGGCAAGCTGATAGTTGACCGGCACGTTAGAAACACTCTGCGAGCCGTTGTTCTTGAGCGTCACCGTAACCTGCTCGTTCTGGGTATAAGCATTGTCAGGAGTTGTCGGGGCGGTAATGGCAAGAACGGCGACATCCTTTTGAGGCACTGACGTGGTAATCGTAATCGTGCCGCGCGGTGACTCGCAGGTATGGTTAACGAAGAATTTGGTGTTCCAACGGTTGCCCTCTTTTTGGAAAGTTGTAGTGCCTGTGATGGCAGTATTGTTGGATTTCTTGAGCACTTTCTTCAAGTTGTTGGAAGTGATGTTGGTATTCTTGAACTTGGGCAGCGGACTGATACCTTCATTAGCAGTACAACCCGTACCTGTACCGTCGCCGCAATCATGCTCCACATACATAAAGAGGCCCTCGCCCTCGTAGTCGAAGCCACCCGTCAACGGGATGCTGAACCAACCGGTGCTGCCGAAGCCGAGTTCGCCGTCAAACACCAGTTGGGCGCTGTTCGTTTCTGTGGTCCAGTTGACGCTGGTGCTGGCGATGGTTGCAGCATCTGGAGTGTTCTTGAGCCAAATCTTAACAGGTACAGACGAGCCGCTGGCATTGCGCAGCGAGACGTTGAAGCCTATCGAGTCGATACGGCCGGAAAGTCCGCCCATCTCTGACTTTGCATAGAGAATCTTGGCATACGAGTGGTTTGAACTCATACTAAACGGCAATTCGCTGTCAGTTCCGCCGTTATAAGCCGGAGCTGTGCCAACATTGCCCACAAGGATATTCTCTTCAAAGTCGGCGTTCTCTATGCGTCCGCTATAATAATAGACTTTCGGGGATGAGTAAATCGGGTCGGTGGTGAATGTTGTCCCTTGCGCAATCGGCGTAGTGGAGGTGGCTGTTTCATAGAAATAGTAGAAGTTGAGCGGAGAGGTCGGCAGCGTTACGGTTAACGGCTGACCGTAAACGCCTGTACGGGTAATGTTCGACGGCGCAGCAGGCGATGCCGGAATCTTGATTGTACCCGTAACGGTATCGTTGTAGCGAACAACGGCCATTGAACTTTCAATCGGGTCAGTATAAACGGTGTACTGATAGTTCTTGTTCTGCGTTCTGGACACCAGATTCATTCCGTTGGCATATTGTACATCAACAGAAGCCCGGTGGCTGACGGGAACATTGACATTCGAATTGCCCGTAACGTGACTTGTGCCGTCATAAAAATCAGCCTTGAGCACGAACGTGTTGGCAGGGATGACGGAATTGGCAGCCGTGTCTGTGTTCATCACCTTGACTTTCAGTTTCGGAGACATCGTTGTCTGGCACTGGTACGAAACAGGCTCTACCAACTCCATCGTTTCAAGGTCGTATTGAGGCTTAAAGACGTTGATATGAATGGGGACGCGTCTCGTAGGACAGCCATCGGTGCCGTTGCCTGAACCCATACGCGTAGTGCCCTCAAACCAGTAGGTCACGGTGTCATAAAGGGCTGGGGTGGTATAAGTCTTCAGCGTAACAGTCGGCGTCTGTAGCGGTGTGGCATCTCCTTGATTGCGGAAATACTTGAAGAGACGTATTTTGTTGTTGAAGCCGTTCACGTCGTTAGGCTGCAAGATAACCATAGTGGAATCGTAATAACCCGTATAGACATATTGGTCTTGCACCGGCACTGTATAACTTGACACAAATGAACCTGTGATGGTATCGTTGCGGGTATAAACGACACTTTCGCCATTCAGTGTCGTGTAAATGGTATAGTTGTAGGTCACGTTTGCGGTCGGGGCTGAAAGGTCAACCGGATCAGTAAAGGTTACCGTCTTCACCTCTTCGGATGCGAAAGGCTCATTGATGGTATGGGTAACTGTTCGGTTGTTGAACTGTGCATGAATGGTCACTTTGCCAGCCGGAATCGGATTGTTGAGCATATTTTTGACCGTAACCTGAATGTGTTCGTCAGTGCGGATGGTACAACCGCCCGTTGGCGAGTCAAGTGTCTGAGTCTCCACATCATAATTAGGGATGTCGGGCACATGGATGTAAATGGGAACTTTCTCGCTGCCGCATTCCAGATTGGCAATCTTGAAGTACATGTTCAGACGTTTCGTGA
>CAVIPZ010000042.1:0-11293 GCA_963644715.1 bacterium
GCACGTCTGTATATTGTATGCCTTTTTGCAAAAAAATTTCATAGTTGTGCAAAGCCGTTTCATACTGAGCGCACTTTGCATTCTCATTTGCAGCTATGTAATAAAGCATTGGATCCGGATTGCCCAGCAATTCAATGGCTTTGTTATAACACTTAGCCGCCGAGTCTGACTTTAAAGTAAAATTGAAGAGGTCACCTTTCAGGATATAGGTGTCCGGATAGGTCGGGTCTTTCTGCTCGGCCTGGTTCAGCAAGGCTAATGCTTTCTCAAAATCGTGGTCATTGATGCAATGCTGGGCTTTCAAGCAAAGCGAAGCCACCTTGGAATTCTTTTGGGCAACAGCACAAGGCTGTGTGATGAAAGCAAAAACAAAACACAATATTATTATATATACAATATTATTTTTGCTTCTCATTTTATTAGTTCCTTTCCGTTTTCTTTGCTTCTTGCCAATATTGTTCCATCTCGTCCAGAGATATGTCAGACAATGCTTGGCCGTTTTCTTTCACTTTCGTTTCCATATACTGGAAACGACGGATAAATTTACGGTTCGCTTTTTCGAGAGCATCGTCAGGATTGACATCAACAAACCGGGCATAATTGATTAACGAAAAGAGCACATCGCCCAATTCGTCCTCAATTCTGTCATGGTCGGCATTTCTGGCAACTTCGTCATGCAGCTCAGCCATCTCCTCTTGAACTTTGGTCCAAACTTCAGGTTCATTTTGCCAGTCAAAACCTACGCCATTGGCTTTCTGTTGAATACGGTAAGCCTTAATGATGGAGGGGGCAGAACCCGGCACGCCACCCAAAACAGAGCGGCTTCCCTCATTGCGCAGTTTGATCTTCTCCCAATTCTCGTGAACCTGTTGCGCATCCTGCACTTGTTCATTGCCGTATATGTGGGGATGACGGCGAATCAGCTTTTCACAAAGTTGTTCAATCACCGTTTTTATGTCAAACAATTGTTTTTCAGATGCGATTTTGGAATAAAACACGATATGCAGCAGCAAATCTCCCAATTCTTTGGACATATCAGCATATTTCTTGTCCAATATAGCCTCTGACAATTCAAAAGTCTCTTCAATTGTCAGGCAACGCAAGGTCTCAAAAGTCTGCGTGCTGTCCCATGGACACTTCTCCCTAAGTTCGTCCATTATGTCCAGCAGTCGCTGAAAAGCAGTCAAACGAGCATCCATATCAGAAATGACTTGTTGTTTTAGTATGAACGGGCGAACAACACACGCTGGCTCGACGGCTTTCCGGTAAGGATACATTTCCCTTCTTCTTTCGGATTGTTGAATGGGATGCAGCGGATGGTTGCCTTGGAGAGTTCCTTGATTTTTTCTTCGGTTTCTGGAGTGCCGTCCCAGTGGGCATAAATAAACCCGGGGTGATTATCAAGCAGATCGACAAATTCGTCCCAAGTGTCGGCTTTTCTCGTGTTTTCTTCTCTGAACTTCAAAGCCTTATTGAAGAGGTTCTTCTGAATGTCTTCGAGCAATTGCTGTACATACTCAACGAGACGGTCGAACGAGACGGTCTGTTTTTCCAGTGTATCACGGCGAGCCACCTCGGCATCGTTATTTTCTAAGTCGCGCGGTCCAATCGCAATTCGCACGGGCACGCCTTTCATTTCATATTCATTGAACTTCCAACCGGAGCGTTTGCTGTCGTCGTCATCGAACTTGACGGAGATATTCAGGGCTTTCAGTTGTTCAATCAGCGGGCGCACCTTGTCAGAAATAGCCTGACGTTGCTCTTCCGTTTTATAAATCGGGACAATGACCACCTGTGTCGGGGCGAGGTTCGGGGGAAGCACCAAACCGTTGTCATCGGAATGTGTCATGATGAGTGCACCGATAAGACGGGTTGAGACACCCCACGAAGTAGCCCAAACATATTCCAGTTGGTTATCCTTGTTCAGGAACTTGACATCGAAGGCCTTGGCGAAATTCTGGCCGAGGAAATGCGACGTGCCCGCTTGGAGAGCCTTGCCGTCCTGCATAAGCGCCTCAATGCAATAGGTGTCAAGTGCGCCGCCAAAGCGTTCGTTGGGCGACTTTACGCCTCTGATGACTGGAATGGCCATAAAATTTTCAACAAAGTCTGCATAAACGTGCAGCATCCGTTCTGTTTCCTCCACAGCTTCTTGACGCGTGGCGTGAGCCGTATGGCCCTCTTGCCACAAAAACTCAGCCGTGCGCAAAAAAAGTCGGGTGCGCATCTCCCATCTTACCACATTTGCCCATTGGTTGCAAAGCACCGGAAGATCGCGGTATGAATGAATCCAGTTCTTATACGTGTCCCAAATGATTGTTTCGGAAGTAGGTCTGACGATGAGTTCTTCCTCTAATTTGGCTTCCGGATCGACCACAACACCGCCGTGTTCCGGATCGTTTTTCAAACGATAGTGGGTCACTACTGCACACTCCTTGGCAAAACCTTCCACATGACTGGCCTCACGACTGAAAAACGACTTGGGGATAAAAAGCGGGAAATAGGCGTTCACATGACCTGTATCCTTGAACATCTTATCGAGCGTGGACTGAACTTTCTCCCATATTGCATAGCCGTATGGCTTGATCACCATACACCCGCGCACCGCCGAATTTTCAGCCAAGTCAGCCTTTTTGACAATATCATTGTACCATTGCGAGTAATTCTCTTCCCTTGTGGAAAAATTTTTAGCCATAATAAGTATCTTTAACTATATTTCGTTGTATTATTGAATTAACTTTTTCGTATTTTTGCCGTCTTACTAAAAGACATTTGACATAATTTGAAATGCAAAAATACTAAAAATAAAGCCATAAGGAGGTTATCATGAAAAAACAATTTTTAATCATCTTGCTATCAGCAATCTGCGCTATGACATCCTGCAATGTAGGAACATTCGCATATTACGACGACATCTACACCTCATCAAACGACTCTCAATACAAGGTGACAAAGAGGAGCAACACCAACAGTAGCAACACTGTGGTTTACCGTGAAGAGACCCCTGCTCCCGACTCCGTCACCTACACAACCTACAACGACGGAAGTACCAGCACCACCTTTTACTACAACGAGGATGATTATTACGACTACTATTACACGTCGAACCTCCGCCGTTTCTATACAAACACTTACAGCGGTTGGGGTTTCTACGATCCCTATTTCACCAACATGTATTGGTACGACTATACCCCGTCAAATTGGGGTTTGAGCATCTATATGGGATACAACTGGTGGTGGCCGACCTATTATTACCGTCCTTACTACTTTCACTACGGGCATTACGACTATGGTTTCCACTATGGTTGGGGATGGGACTGCTACCGTCCGCACTGCTATGGACATGGTTGGGACTGGCACAAACCGCATCATGACTGGGCTATAGACTATTACCACAACAACCTTGACCCGAACCATTCGTTCTACTATGGTCACCGCAACAACATTGGAGTCTCTACCGGCAACACTCTTGCGACAAACGGCAGAGGCGAGAAGCCCGAAGATCTGAGCCGCCCGAACTACGGCAACAACGACAACGCAAACCGTTATTCTTCTGTTTCAGGCGCATCCTCATTCAACCAAAGATATGAAACGCTGAGCGCCAGAGTGCCGACAACTTCCTCTTCGCGTCCAACCACCACAACTTCTTCTCAAAACCAGTCAGTTACATCGGCAGCAAAGGCTGACTCTCCGACAAGGCAGACCGCATCTTCTGCTTCCGGCATCAGCAGCACAACAGGACAGACGACTACGGGAACGCGTCCTTCATCCTCTTACACGCAAAAAGAGACCAGCACCTCGACCAGTTCGTCTTCTACCCAAGCCAGACAGAGCAGCACGTCTGCTTCCGGTACAGGATACAGCACAACAACGACCACAAAACCCTCATCCTCTTCTTCTTACAACAGCAGACAAACCAGCACCCCGGCTCGTTCGTCTTCTACCCAAGCCAGACAGAGCAGCACGTCTGCTTCCGGTACAGGATACAGCACAACAACGACCACAAAACCCTCATCCTCTTCTTCTTACAACAGCAGACAAACCAGCACTCCGGCTCGTTCGTCCTCCACGCAGACCAGACAGAGCACCTCTTCGTCAAGACCGTCAAGTTACAGCAGCCCGTCAAGGTCATCCTCTTCCTCGTACAGCAGAAGCAGCAGTTCTTCCTCATCAAGAAGTTCTTACAGCGGTAGCAGTTCATCACGTTCCTCCTACAGCGGTAGCAGTTCATCACGTTCCTCCTACAGCGGCGGCAGTTCATCACGCAGTTCAAGAAGATAAGTACAACACTAACCTGAAAAACCAAGCAAAAAAATGAAGAAACTATTCTGTATAATATCGTCAATCTGCATATTAGGATCCGTTTTTGCGCAAGGCGACTATGAAGCGTTCCGCTTCTCGCAGACGGAATATCAAGGTACAGCCCGTTATATGGGTGCAGGCGGAGCGTTCAGTGCCACAGGCGGTGAGTTTTCTGCCCTGAACAGCAACCCCGCAGCCATCAGCCTGTACAAGCGCAATGAAGTGTCGTTCACCCCGATGACCATCTCATTTTCAAAAAACTCGTCCAACTATTTCAGCACCAGCACTCCTTCGCAAAGTCTCAAATATACTGTCCCGCAAATCGGAATTGTTTGCAGCCAGCGCATTGAAAACTCAAACTGGAACTTCTGGCATTTCGGATTCGGTTACAACCGCATCGTGGACTATAACAACACGTTCAGAGTCAACGGAAACACGACTGTTTCTATGATGCAGCCCATACTGAATCAGGCTAACGGCACGGCATACAGTTTTTTGACCGGTGACAACTTGTTAGCATTCAACACTTGGATGATTGACACCTTGCCGGGTATGGAAAACCAATATTACAGCAATTTCGACAACGCCCGGCTCAAGCAGGATGCCGCAATCAAGACCTCAGGAGCCATCGACGAGATGTCGTTCACTTTTGGTGGCAACTTCAGCGACAAACTCTACATTGGCGGAACGTTAGGTATCCCGATATTGGACTACACCGAAAAGATCACCTATTCTGAAACCGCAACCGAAGAGGACGTTGTGGCAAAGGGCATCACCTCATTCACCACGGTGTCAAAGCAAAAGAACAGTGGCGGCGGTGTAAACCTGAAACTTGGCATCATTTACCAACCTGTCAACTTTGTGCGTATCGGTGCAGCATTCCAAAGCCCGACCTACTTTTGGAGAATCAAAGACTCATACCACCGAGAGATGATCTCCTATTACACCAACGGCAAAAACTCCGGCGTGTTCGACTACGACAATGCCTTTGATTTCTCCCTGTCAACCCCGTTGGAATGCAACATCAGCACGGCTTTTCTTATCAACAAAAGGGCTTTTGTTTCAGCAGAATACGAGTTTACTGATTATTCGATGGCCAACCTCTATTCGGACGACTACCTCTTCACGGGCGAAAATGAAGCAATTTCCGAGAAATACGGGGCTGTTCATACCGTGAAAATCGGGGCAGAGGTCAACCTTTCCTCCAAATTTGCCATCCGTGCCGGTTACAACTACAAAACTTCCCCCTACAAACTGGTTGATTCTAGATACAATGCCTCGGCACATTACGGTTCACTTGGCTTCGGCATTCACGGAAAGTCTTTCTTCTTTGACTTAGCATACGTGCTCAAATACAGCAACGACAGTTTCTGGCTGTACAGCACGCCAGCATGCAGCAGCAGCGAAAATGCCGTATTGACCAGCAACACGACACACCGCATTGTGGCCACCGTAGGCTGCAAGTTCTAATTTCTGATGAAGAGACTTTTTCTTCTGCTTATTATATTAAATATTGTCGCTCTTGGTTCGCTTGACGCTCAAGAGCGACTTGTTTTTGCAGACCAAACCGCAGAGGGGTTCACCGTTGACATTCTCGGCCACATCTATTGTTGGAAGGGCAGTGAACTGGTCAAATATAATCTGTCTGGCGAAAGAACCTTGCAGCACAGTGCTCCGTTATTGGGCGAAATCGCATCAACAGACGCTTCTATACCCTCGCGAGTACAAGTATTCTACCCGTCGTCTGGCATCATCCAAATCCTGGACAACAACTTGGTTCCTGTTTCGGGCGACATTGACCTGACAAGCAATAATTTGACCACCATAACAGCAACGGCTATGACAAGCACAAACAATCTCGTGCTTTTTGACAAAGCCAATCAAGAGTTGCTGCTTGCAGATCTCGACCTTAACATCCAGAACCGCACACGCATAAACCTCCCTGAAGACATTGATGCCAGCCGTATCGCCATCATCCCGGAACACAACATACTGTTGGTTGACACAACCGAAGGCATATACTGGTTTGATGCTTTCGGCACATTTCTCCACAAAATGCCACTGCCGGGCATCTGCGATGTGCAAACGATCGGAAATGACCTTTACTACCTGAAAGACAATACCATATTCCAATATAGCCGCCAACGGATGGAGGTGCGCACAATCTACGAAGCCCAAACAATAAAGGTAAAAGAATTCCGTTTGTCTGGCAGCCGTCTTCATCTGTTAGACACAGAATACAAACTATACACCGTTAACCTATAAAAGCCAAACATTACCAACAAGAAAATGAAGAAAACCTTTTGCACGCTACTTTTGCTCTTGCATCTGATTCCGGCTTTCTGTTCTTACATCCTGATACCGATGGATTTAGAGCAGAGCAATCACTTGAAAGCATACGGAATTGCCTACTATGCTGTGGCGAACCAAATAGATATGAGTTGGCTGTTGAACTACAGAGGCGGCAGTTTTATGTGTACCTATACCTCTACGATAGAAAACGAATGTCGGGTCAGAGGAGTCTCGTATCAGGTAATCGCAGACATACAAGCGCAGCAAATCTTGAACGAGATTGCGGCGGTAGAGAACAATATGAACGAAATCAGACTGACTAAAGAGCCAAAGATAGCCGTATATTCGCCAAAAAACAAACTTCCATGGGACGATGCGGTGACTTTAGTGCTTACATACGCCGAAATACCTTACACCGTAATCTATGACGAAGAGGTCATCAAAGGCGAACTGCCTAAATACGACTGGCTGCATCTGCACCACGAAGACTTTACAGGACAATACGGTAAGTTTTGGGCAAGTTACCGCAATGCCAAATGGTACCAAGACGATGTCAAAGAGAATGAGGAGCGAGCCTTGAGGCTGGGGTTTTCAAAAGTTTCGCAAATGAAACTTGCCGTTGCCAAGAACATCCGCAATTTTGTGGCAGGCGGCGGCTATCTGTTTGCCATGTGCTCTGGACCAGACAGTTATGACGTTGCCTTATCTGCTGACGGCATCGACATCTGCGATGTGATGTTTGACGGCGACCCGATGGACCCACAAGCCCAGAAGAAACTCAACTACGACAATTGCTTCGCTTTCACCGACTTCATCATTGAGACAAACCCCTATGTTTATGAAATCTCCGACATCGATGTAAAGACTTCCGTACACTTGACCAACAAAAGCAACGATTTCTTCACGCTTTTCGACTTCTCGGCAAAATGGGATCCTGTCCCTACCATGCTTTGCCAAAACCATTTGAAAGTCATCCCCGGATTTATGGGACAAACCACGGCTTTCCGGAAAGAACGCATCAAGCCTACCGTGACAATTATGGGTGAAGCCGCCCAATTCAACGAGGCCAGATACATTCACGGCGAATACGGAAAAGGAACGTGGACGTTTTACTCGGGACACGACCCTGAAGACTACCAGCATTTGGTAAACGACCCTCCTACAGACCTCAACCTGTTCCCCAATTCAGCCGGATACCGTCTTATTTTGAACAACGTTCTGTTCCCCGCCGCTAAAAAACAGCAGCAGAAAACCTAAAATGCCGTCATTTTCGCCAGTTGTCTGCAACAATCACCTCGCATCTGCCGGCCATTAGACAGTTACAACATACCCAATTTATGCTTAATCTTGGAAACAATGATATCAATGCCAACCTCATTGTTTCCCCCTACTGGAATGATAATGTCAGCGAACCGCTTTGACGGCTCGATGAAAAGTTGGTGCATCGGTTTCACAAATTCCTGATAGTGTCTGATAGACTTTTCAAGTTCACGTCCGCGCTCCAACACATCACGTCGGGCAATGCGGATAAACCGTTCATCGGCATCAGTATCCACAAAGACCTTAAGGTCAAACAAGTTACACAGTTCTGTTTCCGTAAAGATAAGAATGCCTTCCACAATCAAGATATCGCAAGGTGTCACTTTGACTGTTTCCTTGCCGCGGGCGCAAGTGATGTAAGAATAGGTAGGCATGTCAACACTTTCACCCACCTTGAGGGTTCTGATATGTTCAATCAGCAGCGGCCATTCAATAGAAGTGGGGTGATCAAAATTGATGTTTTCTTTCTCCTTTTGTGTCAAGTTGCCGTTATCTTTGTAATAAGCGTCCTGCGGAAGCACGCATACGCGCCCCTCCGGGATCATTTGTATAATCTTGCGGACGACTGATGTTTTTCCGGAGCCCGAGCCTCCTGCAATGCCAATGACAAACATTCTTCCTGAATTTGATTGAACATAAAAAAAGCACACTCTTTTTGTGTGCTTTTGTCAGTTGCCCCGATAGGACTCGAACCCATACAAACAGAACCAGAATCTGCTGTGCTACCATTACACCACAGGGCAATTCGTTTAAGGCGTGCAAAAGTACACTTTTTTCAATACCACCCTATCCATTTTCCATATTTTTTCAAAAAAAATCTTTTCCAATCCTTTTGGGCTTATTGTTTAATGCTGTACATTGATTTTTTGCATAAACACCTGACCATCGACAATAAAATTCACCAAATATAGACCGTTTGGCCAATTTTGAACGTAAATTATCTCATTGTTCCCTACCCTAACATTAGCGTCATAGACTGTTTTGCCGAGCAAGTCATAGACTTTCACGATGCCGGTTTGGAAGTTTTCAGGCAATTGGAGGCAAAAATAATCCGAAGCGGGGTTAGGGTACGCACGATATTCGATACTGTTTTCAACGGGTATTCCAGCGGGGTCGCCATCTGCCTGCCAAGAGAACTCGAAGCCTTTTGCTTCCTTGTAATTGTCAGAAACAAAAAGCACAGAAAGATTTTGGGTATTGAACACCACGTCAAGAGGGAGCGTTGAACCTGTATAGGAAGCAAGCATCCGTGACGGGGTAAAATATCGGTCATAGAAATAGAGCCGGTCTTCGGGACTAATGTCCATTTTAGAGAAAGACACTGCTATTTGGGTGGCTTCAGGCAATTTGAGCAGCCAGAAGCAATGGGCATTTGGACGGTATCCGGATGGGTTTCCCCATTTTGAAATTGTACCGGAATAATCCCTGAGCACGACACCTCCGCACGGGAGCGACTCCTGTTCTACTGCATATTCAAAACGCCAGCCTTGACCACTCTCTGCATCATCTGTTTTAAATGTCACATACAAGCTGTCGGTATCGAAATGATAGGAGGCATTCTCAACATCGCCAGATAGCGAAAGCAGCAAATTGCCGTTGCCGGGGTGACGGCTCCAGAACGAAAGCGAGTCGTGCCGGGCTTGAGTGTGCAGATATTGCAAGTTTACCGTAGCAGAAATCATACTGTCTGCGGTTATGATATAGGTACAATCGGCATTGTTTGGATAGGGAGAACTGTTGCTGCCGTCCTCAAGAGAGCCGTTTGAACTTTTGATTACCTGTGCGGCACAGTGATACGGATACGAAGTGTCGGCGGGATATATGCCAATCACCGCCGCCTGGCCATACGAAAATCCGCCAATGGCATTATGAACAGTATCGTTGTTCTGGAGCATATAGTAGCCATTGGAACTGCCGCCCCATCCGAAGTTAAAGTGGAAGAAATCATCGCTGTTGTAGCCGTCACACACAAAAGCGTGGCCGCCCTCATCATTGCTGCCCGAGTAATACATAGGCCGCCCCGCATTGAGTTCCTCTTTAAGCAGATTCTTCCATTGCTCATCGCTATAACTGTTTCGGCTCACATAACGGCAAGTGCTGGCATAGCCGAAGTGGTCAATCATAGCATCAGGCACCTTGAAACTGTAACTTCCCGAACCGCTTGGAGCATACATCATATCAACAGAGGTGGCGCAGTGGAAAATCAGTTTTGCCACCTCATCGTTATAATAGTCCAATTCATCGCACATTGACTCATAAAAATAATTATGCTGCGAGAAATTAACATAATAGTTGCCGTATGACGAATAGTTGGTATGGCTGCCCGTGCCTTGCCGCGGATAGCGGTAATAGTACATAATCATTGCCATCGCCAAGGCCACACATCCGTTAGGGGTGCGGTAATCGTAAGCAGCTTCTGCATCTGCATCAACGGGTGAATAACTGTTGTAATACTTGGTCTGATTCCACAATGCCGTCACCAAAGGGCGAACGTAAGCGGCATAATTTCCACCATCCTTGCTGTCGGTTCCGATGTTTTGCTGCGAAGTTGCGCTTGCCTGCTTGTTGGAACTTAATGCTGCTTCAGCGTAAAAATCAAGCCACATCTTTGCTGCGGGCGGCAGATTGTCAAGGTCGAAACCATTCGTAAAAGAGTATGCTCTCGCAGGAACCGCGACATCAGTCACATCCAAGATTATGAAACCATTGCTGAAGTTGACAACTGCCAGCAGTGTGTCTTCCCCTCGCACCACAAAACTGCAATCCTTAACCGCAGGCGAATCCATCTGGACACCAGCGCCCAAAGCTTTCTGCACAAACAACTGCTTTGCCGTCGTCAACAAGGCATTGCGCGAAATAGGAGTTGCTGTCAAGGAAATTGTCAAAGCCCCCAAAAGCATCACAGAAAACAGTCTCTTCATATCATCCGAAATTAGAAGCGGCAAAGGTATAAAAAAAACAATCCGAACATAAAACATGTCCGGATTTTAACTTGATTGACGTTCAGACTGGTCAGTATCTGATATCTGGTAGCGTTTCCTCCTGCTCATCCTTCCTTTCATCGCCAGGATTATTTTGGAGGCGAGAGAGCGAATAAATCAGCGAACCAATCATCTTGGTCAACTCTTTCAATTGATTTCGGCTGTACTCTTTCTGTTTCTCATCAAATAGTCCCTGGCGCGAGATCAGTTCCGTATAGACTACACATTCGCGAACCGAACTCTTTGCCATCTTCAAATAGTACAGAAACTGTGTCTTATTCCGAGATGAACCTTCTGCAGCATTCAGCGCGATGTTCTGAGCCGATTTCAGAAGTTCTTGTTTGAGAAAACTCTTCAGCCGTTCTTCCTCTCCAAAAGGAATAAGCTTGTCGTATAGC
>CAVIPZ010000043.1:0-11064 GCA_963644715.1 bacterium
TGGTCATTGGCCGCTCGTTGAGCCGCCAATGATTGGGCATCTCCGATGCCTATGGTGCAGCGCAAATACTTCACATCCAACATCTTCCCTCGTCCTCGGAGAGGGCGAAAGCGGGCTGCTGAACAACGATGGCATCGACCACTTTTCCTGCAAACCCCACCACAAGCGCTTGGTTCTCAACAAGTGCGGCTTCGGCGTGTCTTTTTTACCCGAAAAGGCGGCAGAAAGCAGCCCCGAAATGCATATTCCGTAAAAATGATTCAGCCGTCAATGTAAAACGCCCCAGCCGCAATCAGTTGGCTCGTTCGTGCGGTAGCCCTGGAATTTCAAAGAAAAACGTCGCTTATTTGGTGGGAAAGCAGTGATGTTAGAACCGAGAACTGATTCTGTGGTTGGTGTCGTCGGGGTCGTTTACCCCAGCAGCGCAATGTCGCCTTTGCCTTCACGCACCACTTGTATGTCGCCGCCCGTGCAGTCGATGACGGTGGAGGGCACGTTGCCGCCGTAGCCGCCGTCAATGACGATGTCAACCATTTTCTCGTAACGCTCGTGTATGAGCTCGGGGTCGGTGGTGTATTCGATGATCTCGTCGTCGTCTTTGATGGAGGCCGACAAGATGGGATGCCCCAGTTGCCGCACAATCTCCAGTATAATGTTGTTGTCGGGCACGCGCACGCCTACGGTCTTTTTGTTGCTCTGCAGCAACTTGGGCACGTTGTTGTTGGCTTCCAAAATGAAAGTGTAAGGTCCGGGAAGCGCTTTCTTCATCATCTTGAACAAGGTGTTGGAGATGGGCTTGGCAAAGTCGGAAAGATGGCTCAAGTCGGAGCAGATGAAGGTCATTGAGCTCTTTTTCTTCTTGTCGCCCAGCAGTTCCGTGATTTTCTCTACGCTTTTCTGCTTGAAGATGTCGCAACCGATGCCGTAGATGGTGTCGGTAGGGTAAACGACGATGCCGCCGTCGCGCAGACACTGTACCACTTTGTCGATGTACCGCTGGTTGGGGTTTTCGGGGTATATTTTCAGTATCATAGTTCCAATAAAAAAGGGTAAGCTACTTGTATCGCATCGCTACAACCTACATGCCCTTGCTGTATTCCTACCCTGGGGGAGTTAGTAGGGAGCAGATCGTACAAGACTTACCCGGCCGCAAAAGTATAAAAAAAACCGAATGGTTTGTCAGTATCCCAAAATTTTAAGCATCGACTTGTAACTCTGTTCTTTAGCGAACAGTTTGGTGCAGATTTCACCGTCTTCGTCGCGGTAAATGATGATGTGTTTGGGAGCAGGGGTCATGCAATGTTGTATTCCGCCGTAGCCTCCGAGCGCCTCCTGGTAGGCGCCGGTGTTGAAAAGGCCGATGTACTGGATCTCGTCGGTGTCTTCGTATGGATACTCTTCTGATACGATGCGGGGCAGGAACACGGCGTTGAGGTGCGCCTCGGAGTTGTAGTAGTCGTGGCTGTCGCAGGTGAGCCCTCCCAAGAAGACGCGCTCGTATTCGCGGTCCCAGTGGTTGATGGCCAGTATGATGAACTGCTGGTTGATGGCCCACGAGTCGGGCAGGGTGGTCATGAACGAACTGTCGATCATGTTCCACAACTCGCGGTCGTTCTGCCGTTTCTGCTGCAGCACGGAGAAGAGCACGCCGCTG
Organism: bacterium; assembly: GCA_963644715.1. Lineage (GTDB taxonomy): Bacteria > Bacteroidota > Bacteroidia > Bacteroidales > WCHB1-69 > F23-D06. Next base: position 1,655 of record CAVIPZ010000043.1, read on the forward strand.
GCCTCGCCGACGGTGAATGACCCGAACTCCGTGAAGATGTCCGGCTCTTCTACGCCCTCGCGGTTGCATATCTGCTTGATCTGCGACACGATTTCTTCGGCCATGTACTCGTAGTCGTACTCAAAGGAGAGGGAATTCTTGATGGGGAAGCCGCCGCCGATGTTGAGCGAGTCCAACTCGGGCGAGATCTTCTTGAGGTCGCAGTACAGGTTCACGCACTTGGTGAGCTCGTTCCAGTAATAGGCCGTGTCGTTGATGCCCGTATTGATGAAGAAATGCAGCATCTTGAGCTCGAACTTGGGGTTGTTCTTTATCTTCTCCTGGTAGAACGGCAATACATCGTTGTAGCGGATGCCGAGGCGCGAGGTGTAGAACTCGAAGCGCGGCTCCTCTTCGGCGGCAATCCGGATTCCGATGTTGCACTTGGTCTGGATGTTCTTGTCAAGCAAGTCAAATTCTTTTTTGCTGTCCAGCACAGGTATGGTGTTCACGAAGCCCTTTTCCAGCATTGCCGAGATGTTGTCAATGTAGGGCTGCCGCTTGAACCCGTTGCAGATGATGTAGTTGTCTTTCTGGAACTGGCCGCTGTCGTACAGGGTCTCTATCAGGTTCAGGTCGAAGGCCGATGAGGTTTCCAAATGAACATCGTTCTTCAGCACTTCTGACAGCACAAACTCAAAGTGCGAACTCTTAGTGCAGTAACAGTAATGGTAACTGCCTTTGTAGTCTGATTTCGCTATCGCCACGTTGAACCACCTTTTGGCTTTCTGTATGTTCTGCGATATCTTGGGCAGATAGGTGATCTTGAGGGGCGTGCCGTATTGCTTGATGATGTCCATAAGAGGCACATCGTTGAAAAGCAGTTCGTTGTCTTCTACGTTGAACTCTTCCTGCGGAAATTCGTAGGTCTGCGAGATGAGGTCGATGTACTTGGTTTTCATTTCAGAATCCGATTGATTTAATTTGGCTGCAAAAATAGAAAAAAACATACACGGATTGCTTGTATAATTATAATTCGTCTCACTCGGATGATGAAAATGCAAATGCTGTAAAAATCGCCGATGACGGAAACATTTGTGTCGATTGTCTTTTTTTTTGACGCCAATGAGCGGAAAAGCAGTTTTCGCGCCAACCGATTTTTTTGTATTTTTGCCGTTCTTCATAAAACAGCAATTAATTGAATTGTACTATGACGATACCGGAATCTTCCTATTTCCCTTTTCTCTCCGGAGAGGAGGCAATGAACGGTTTGGCGGCGCGTGTACGTCGCATTATGGCTCAATATATTGAGAAAAGCAACCTTAAATCTTTGGTCTTGGGCATCTCCGGAGGCATTGACAGCGCCTTGTGCGCCGCCTTGCTCAAGCCTGTGTGCGAAGCGCACCAGATACCCCTTGTCGGACGTTCTATTACCATTGAAACGAACCGCGAGGACGAAATTGCCCGCTCCATTGCAGTCGGGAAGGCTTTCTGCCACGATTTCTGTCACCTTGACCTTACCGGAACTTACCTCGAGAACCGTAAAATGCTCATCAGCCTCGACGACTCCCACCTCTCCAAGATGCGTCAAGGCAACCTCAAGGCACGTATGCGAATGTTGGTGCTGTATGACCTGGCACAGCTTTACCACGGCATGGTGATTTCTACCGACAATTATACCGAATACCTCACGGGCTTCTGGACGCTGCACGGCGACGTAGGTGACTATGCCCCGATTCAGCATTTGTGGAAAACGGAAGTTTATGAACTTTCCACTTTCCTGCTTGCCGAAGAGACCCCTGAACAACGTTGCGCACTCCAATCGTGCATCGATGCGACTCCCGTGGATGGGCTCGGCATCAGCAAAAGCGACTGCGACCAGTTGGGCGTTCCGAACTATTTTGAAGCAGACCGGATTTTTGCAAGGTTCTTCAACGGTGATGATTCCTTGCGCGACCATACGCTGATCAAACGCTATTTTGCTTCAGAGTACAAACGGCATAATCCTGCCAACATTTCACGTTCTGTGCTTATTGGCAACGAACAAAACCAATGATTCTGCAACGATGTCTTCTATACTGATTATTGATGCCGGTGCCACCAAGACTGCTTTCACGCTTGTTGATGGCAGTGCAGTCGTCTGCTCATACAAAGGGGCGGGCATCAATCCCAACTATTGCTCCGATGAAGCGATCAATGATGTGTTCTCATCGTTTTTGAAACAGAACAAGGTATCGCACGTGTCGCATGTGCATTATTATGGTGCAGGATGTGCTTCGGCGGAGAATGCCGGCCGGGTAGGCTGCCTGCTGCAGGAGTTCTTTCCAGAAGCCGTGGTGTCTGTCTGTTCCGACCTGATGGCAGTCTGTCGCGCGCTCAGCCACAACAAGTCGTCTATTGTTGCCATATTGGGCACAGGCGCCGCTACTTGCCAGTTTGACGGCCGTTCGGTCGTGGCGCGCGCCCCCTCGTTAGGTTACATGCTCGGCGATGAGGGCAGCGGAACCTATCTGGGCAAGCAACTGGTGACGGCTTTCATGCGGAATGAACTTCCCGCAAGCCTCTCCGCCGAATTGTGCAAGCAATACAACCTTTCGTTCGACAAGGCTATCCGGCGCATCTACAGCGAACCGTCACCAAACCTTTTCTTTTCCGCTTTGGCGCCGTTTGTCTCTGCACATCTCGACGATTCCGCTATGTACTGGCTGGCCTTTGAGAGTTTCCGCCGGTTCTTCGCATTGCAGAAAGTCTGCTACGACGAGAGCGAAACGCTGCCGTGGATGCTCTCGGGGGCTGTGGCTTTCAACTTCCGGGAGGTGGTGCAAGCTGCGGCCGCTGAAGAGAATTGCCACGTCCAGACTATTGTAGCGTCGCCGATGGAGTTGCTGGTCAAGTATCATTTATAACGAATATGTTTGAAACGCTATGCAGAGTATTATTGCAGATGAAAAAGAGTTGAAACAGGTGGCGAAGGCTGTTCTCGAAGCCCATCCGCAGGAGCGTGTTTTCGGTTTCTACGGTGAAATGGGGGCGGGGAAAACTACCTTGATCAAGGAGATGTGTGCGCACCTTGGGGTTGACGGCATGACTTCGTCACCCACTTTCGCTATCGTCAACGAGTATTGGACCCCGAGGGAGCCCGTATATCATTTCGACTTCTACCGGATTGACGGTCCGGAGGATGCGGTCCGCATCGGTTTTGAGGAGTACATCTACAGCGGCAGTTATTGCTTCATCGAATGGACAGAGAAAGTGCAGCCGCTCCTGCCTGACGAGTATGTGCGCGTTACGATTGAACGGGTGGATGATACCAAGCGGAAGTTCATTTTCTGAAACTGTTAAAAATCAAGGTATATGAGTTCCGACGGACTGATCTTTGAGGACAAGTTGCCAGATACGCAAGAGCAGCAGGTCACTGTGGAGTTGCCTGTACGCCAATGCGCGGTTGCCTTTGTCAAGGACAAAACTCCCGCAGCCGGTTTTGTGATAATCACTCCAGAGGCCGCACGAACTTTGGCGGAGCATCATGTACTCGTGTTTATGCAGCGCGGCTTTTCAGACGGCTCGCCCTATACAGACATGGATTATGCCGATGCAGGCGTGCGTTTTGAGGATGACCTGTTTCGTCTTGCCGAGGCTGCAAAACTGCTGGTCAAGTTCTCTCCTTTTACGGCAGACGAGGTTGCCGGGATGAAAGAGGGACAAATCCTTTTTTCTAACTGGGCGGCTGCAGATATTGATGCCGATATGGTCAGGAGGATGAATGATAAATGCATCACGGCTATGGCAATGTGCCAAATCAGAGATGACAAGGACGTTTCAATTACCGAAAGGATTTTGTCGGAAACACTTTCGCCAAAGGCGCTTGGCATCGCTTTTTCGGCATTTTTGATTCCATGGATCGAGTGCATAGTGTTCAGCAACTCGCTGAAGTTCACGCTGCAGAAAGAGCCTGCGCTGCTGCCGGGCGTATATGCTTTTGCAGGCTGTCTGTGCAGCAAGGAAATTGCCGAAAGGCTGCATCTCCCGTGGAAGAGTGTCGTTTCACTCTGCTGGGATATGAATTAGCGGCTTGCGCCCCTTTGCATGCCGGCGAATCTGCTATTTCTGCAATCTTATCTTAACGTCGTTCAGCACGTTCATATAGTTGATGAACGCCTGATAGGGCGACGGATAGACATCGAAGTTGCGTTTTACGGACTTGTGTCCGATCCATCTTGAACTCATGAAATTGAAATGGTCGGCGGCCTGCAGGCGAAGCCAGCAAAGCCGTGCATCTTGGTCGGTAGATTTGTTGTAGAGTTCTTCCAGCTTGAACAGTTGGCGGAAAGCCTCTTGCTGCAGTTCGTTGCCTAACCACTCGTTGGTGTCTTTTTCCTCACCCGAGCAGGATATAGGCCATGGCGCGTGCATTGTGGCGGGGTCAAGGTCAAGTGTGCCGGCTTCTTTGGGCGTAATGAAAGTATAGTTCTCGTTTTGGGAGAGGCGTTCAATGAGTGCGCGGAAGAAGTCAAAGATGCCCGTGTCCTCGGTGTGGTACTCTCCGATGGTCTCATAGTCCCAAAACAGGTTGATGAGGGGATTGTCGCAATGGGCGTTGCTGTTGTCGAGGAAGCCTATGTACTTGTCGGCGGTCAGCGGGTACTGGTCCCAAGTGGTGTCGCCGAAGCGCAGCGTGATGTCGTCGCAGAGGCGGTATGAGCGCAGCAGCAGCCTGACGTCGGTTTGGTAGGGGTTGCAGTAGAGGAAGAGCGGGCTTTTCCAGCCGAGGATATGCCGTGCGCCCTCGGTGAGCACGACGCGGTAGCCCATGTCGCCGAGCCATTCGCCGATTTCGTCCGAATAGATGATTTCGGTGTTGCAGAAAGAGGCCGGCTTGATGCCGAAAGTCTCCTGCAGCAGTTCCTCCTGCCGCCGCACCTGTTCCACAAAAGCCTCTTTGCCGTGCAGCGAGGCAATGCTGTGCGTATAGGTGCTGCCCGTGATTTCAACGCTGCCCGTGGCCAGCAGTTCCTTGAAACTGTCGATGACCTCGGGGCAATAGTTCCGGAACAGCATGACAGAACTGCCCGAGATGCTGAAGCTGAGTTTGAATTTGCCGGGGTTCTGCCGTATGAGGTCAAGCATCATCTTGTTGGCGGGCAGATAGCAGCGGTCAGCAAGGCGGCGTGCCATATACTGGTTCTGGTAATTGTCGAAATAGTCGTGGTTCTGGTTTATGTCGAAAAACCGGTAGGTTCTGAGCCGGTAGGGTTGGCTGATCTGGAAATGGAAGCAAATTCTATTCATAGTGTATCAATTTTTCATAAATGGTTTTGAGTTTTTTTGCGGCGTTTTCCCATTTGAGGTTGTGAACTTCTTCAATGCCTTTGGTGCTGAGCATGTCGGCAAGGGCAGGGTAGTGCAGTATTCCGTAGATGGCGTCGGCTGTAGCGTCGATGTCCCAGAAGTCAACCTTGACGGCATATTGCAGCACTTCTGCCACGCCCGACTGTTTGGATATGACCACGGGGATGCCGGCCTGCATGGCCTCAAGGGGCGATATGCCGAACGGTTCGGAGATGGAGGGCATGACATACACGTCGCTCATGCCGAAGAGGGTGTCGATGTCGTCGCCGCGCAAGAATCCTGTGAAGTGGAAGCGGTCGGAGATGCCGAGTTCCGCCACGCGGAGGATGACGTGCTGCATCATGTCGCCGTCGCCGGCAAGCACGAAGCGCACGTTCGGATCCTTTTCCAGCACGCGCCGCGCCGTCTCCACAAAGTAGTCGGGACCTTTCTGGAAAGTGACCCGGCCGAAGAACGTAACGATCTTTTCTGGCACGGTCTTGCGGTGACGTATCTGCTCGCGGTTGGGGGTCACGGCATTGTGGAGCGTATAGACTTTCTCGGCGGGGATGCCGTAACGTTCGATGACGATGTTGCGGGTAAGGTCGCTGACGGCGCATACCGCATCGGCGGACATCATGCCTTCGCGCTCCAGGTTGAAGATGTATTCGTTTCGGTTGTTTTCGCCCGAACGGTCGATTTCGGTGGCGTGGATGTGGACGACTAAAGGTTTGCCGCTGACACGCTTGGCGGCTATGCCGGCTTTGTAGGTCAGCCAGTCGTGGGCGTGGATGATGTCAAAGTCCTCATTGTGCGCAATTTCGGCGGCAATTTCGGCATAGCGGCTCACTTCTTCCAAAAGGTTACTGCCATACCCGCCGTTGAAAACGTACCTGCGCTTCTCTCCGGAGGCCTCGGTGAGCATGCCGCTCTCTATCTGGTTCACGACATTGAAATAGTCGTCCATGCCGACGTACGGTATCAGCCTTGAGTTGAACTGTATGAAGGAGGTGCATTTGTCGTCGGCGAAGAAAGCAGTGTGGCGAGGGTCAACTTCTATGCTGCTGGCATTGACGATCTTGACATACCGCTCGTCTTCCATGCCTGAAGCTTTGGGCATAACAAAGGTTACCTGCACGCCGTTTTGCGCCAAGCCTTTGGTGAGGCCGTAGCAGGCCGTCCCAAGTCCTCCTGAAATATGGGGCGGAAATTCCCACCCGAACATCAATATTTTCATGTCAAACGTCTAATTTCACTATAATGCAGTTTCATGTTGTTTTCAGTATGCTTTTTATTTGTTGAAGTGTTCTATCCGCCATTTCATGTAGAGGAGTGCGGCAACGCTCCAGGCCTGCGAGATGCAGCCGTTGGGCTTGTGGGGCGGGTCGCCGTCTGTGATTTCCGAAATGGTGGATATGCCGTAGGTTTTCATGCAACTGTCGAAGTTGTACAGCAGCCGTTGCAGCACGGGCAGCGCCGACTTGCGGTAAACCGCCAGCATGCCGTCTGTGAACGGGTAGAGCAGCCAGATCCAGCAGGTGCCCTGGTGGTAGGCGGCGTCGCGTTCGGCCTGGCTGCCCGCATAGTGCCCCTTGTAGTCTGGGTCTTTCGGGGAGAGGGAGCGTATGCCTTTGTCGGTGAGCAGTTCCTCGCAGGTGCGTTTCAGCACTAACTGCCGGATCTTCTCGCTTATCGGGGTATAGGGCAGCGACGCTACAATCATCATATTGGGGCGTATTTGGAAGTTCTTGTAGCCATTGTCCACATAGTCGGCAAGGTAGCCTATGTCCTTTGACCAGAAGGTGTCCTTGAAGACGGACGGGAAGTCGTGTGTCACGAGTTCCCATTCTTTCACGAAGCGGCTGTCTTTGGCCAGGTGTGCCATTTCTATGCTGAACTTCACGGCGTTGTACCAAAGCGCGTTGATTTCGACTTGGCAGCCGGTGCGCGGCGTCACGGGGCGGCCGTCAACGATGGCGTCCATCCAGGTGAGCGCCAGTCCCTCGCCGCCGGCATAGATGAGTCCGTTGTCGAGCATGCGGATGTTGTTGAGCGTGCCATGCCGGTAAGCGTTGAGGATGCTTTCCATTATAGGGCCGTACTCGTTCCAGATGCTACGTTGCGTGTGGGTGTATTCGGCATAGAGCTGCAGCGTGCGGAAAAACCAAAGCGGGGCATCTACAGAATTGTAGGCCGCCTGGGTGCCGTTGCCGCCGATGTTGGGGAACAGCCCGCAGTTCAGCTCTTGCACCATATTGTCGATGATTTCTTTGCAAAGCCCGGGGTTGTCGAGCGCCAGCGTGAGGCCGGGCAGGGCGATGAAGGTGTCACGCCCCCACCTGCCGAACCACGGATAGCCGGCAATGACTGCCGTTTTGCCGTTCCTTTTCACGATGAACTGCTCGGCGGCGTTGCGGAGGCAACTGAAATAGGAGGAGCGGGCGGTGTGCTTGCCGAGTTCCTCTTTGTAAAGGGTTTCCAACTCTGCGGGATTGGTCGGCTCTGTGCCGATGGAGACGTATAGGGTGTTGCCCTGCAGTTCGGCAGTCAGCGCTCCAGGGGCAAAAAGATCCTCGAGGCCGTCATATCCGCGCCGTATCTCTTCGGCATACTCGATGTTGTAGTACCAGTCGGGACGGTGCTCGTATTGCGCCGGTGCGGAGCATTGCAGATAGACGGGCGTGTAACGGTCGTAAAGACAGAAGCCGACGCCGTTTTCGGCACTTCTGAAGCCGGCGTTCACCGCATTGTTGGCATGGGTGAGGCTGTGTATCGAACGGAAAGCCAGCAACGGCTGGAACTGTATGGAGGCCGACTCGAAACGGTCAAGTATCGTGTATTTCAGTATCAGTCGGTCTGCATTGTTCAGGAAGAGGATCTCTTTGGTGAAGTTGAACTTTCCGACGCGGTACAGATAGGTGGGCACAGGGTCGGCGGTGAATTTCTGCAAGTATTTGTTCCCTTTCGGGTCAATGAATCCGCCTTTGTACTCGTGGATGCTGAGGTGGAAGTCCATATTGTTGATCACGATGGTCTCGTTGAGGCAAGATACCAGCACGTGACGCTCGTGGTCGATGTTGTCTTGCGGCACGATGAACAGGCCGTGGTATTTCCGCGTGTTCAGCCCCGCAAGCGTGGTGGTGGCAAATGACCCTGTACGGCTGCAGCGCAACAGCTCGCGCTGCGTGGAGTAGTTCAGGTTAACAAGGTCTGATTTGTCGAATTCTATGTAACTCATTGCTGTGTGTTTTCAAATCATGAGGTTAAACAAGACATACGAATGCTCACGTCACATTCATAATGACGTGGCAAAGATAAGAAATAAGTGAGGTGGCGCGGAAAAAAATTATTGCATTATGATTACATTTTTCCCGTTGCGGGCAATTCTTTTCATCCGTTGATCTGTTGCAGCATCACGGCGGCAGCGGAGCGGGCGTCCTGTATGGTGTCGCTGAGGCTCATCGGACGTTTGCAGGATCCGGCCACAAACAACCCGTCGCGGGCGGTGAGGTTGTCCTCAAGGTGCGGCGACTTGCTCTCGGCAAATCCGTAAAGTCCTTGTATGCCGGCACTTTCAGTCAACGAACGGGTGCCGTCAGAGGCGCACATGCCCACCATCAGCACCAGCAGGTCGGTGTTCATCGTGAGGGGCAGCCCCATCAAGGTGTCTTCGGCTTTCAGCTGTATGCGGTTGTCGTAGGTCGAGGCCGCCTCGGAGATGCGTCCGCGCACGAAGTTGATGCCGTAGGTCTCCTGGGCGGTGCGGTACATCTCCTCGAATCCTTGTCCCCACATTCTGAGGTCCATATAGAAGATGTAAACGTCTGTTTCGGGCAGCATGCGTTTCACTTCGATGGCCTGTTTCACGGCAGTTACGCAGCATATCTTGGAGCAGTAGTGATTGCCCGTTTTCTCGTCGCGGGAGCCGACGCATTGCAGAAAAGAGACCTGTTTCGGCTTTTCGCCGATGTTGTTCAGCACCTTGTTTTCGCCGATCATGCGTTCGAGTTCCAGCGAGGTGATGACGCCGTCGTAGATGCCGTACCCCAGCTCTTCTTTCAGGCGGGCATCAAAGACGCGGTATCCCGTAGCCAGCAGCACAT
>CAVIPZ010000044.1:0-11047 GCA_963644715.1 bacterium
CTGTTGTTCTGTTCTTGTAATCACAAGATAACGCCACCTAAAATAGAATTCTATCTCAACGGAGATGAGGTTGTTACGGATTCTGTCTATGCGGATATCAATTCGCAGGTGGTGTTAGATGTTGCCACATATGCTTCTACGGATGGCTTTTCAGTGTTAGGAAGCGTGTATTATATTATAGAGCGCCCTAATGGTGTGATTGACACGATGGATAAAGCCGTTTCAGAAAATTTTCGAATCAGAATGCAAAGTTCAAGTTTAGAGACAGCACAGTTTTCTGAATTTTTATCCGACACCATTTATCAGACTGGCGACAAGTTGAAGTTTACGGCTAATTATCACGAATGGCTAAAGCCAGTGGAAAAGTCAGTAACGGTGATAGTAAAATAGCCAATGCCCCAAAGAAAAACGTTATGTTAAGCGATTCTTTGGAATAAGGCCGGTGTGCTGGACGTGAATTTTTTCCGCTCGGCATGCGAGCCTTTGCAGGACTAATGACTTAATTAGGAATGAGGAGGTGCAACACGCGTTGCACCTCTAAAGTCTTAAGTCTAAAAGTCCTTTTTTTGTACTTTTGCCGCCTGATTACAACATACTGCAATAAATAATGACAACAAACATTTTAGGCATATTAGGCACCGTCACGTGGACGGTCAATCCCATAGCATTTCATCTCGGGGCTGTTGAAGTAAGGTGGTACGGCATTCTGCTGGCATTAGGGTTCCTGCTGGCCTATTACACACTTCAGCAGATTTTCAAGACAGAGCATCTTTCTATGAAATTGTTAGACAAGATCTCGGTCTGGACGATTGTGTGGACCGTTGTCGGGCTGCGGCTCGGGCACTTTCTCTTTTACGAACCCGAGCAGTTCATCATCAACCCTATTGAGATCATCCTGCCGATACACGACGGTCATTTTGTAGGATACCAAGGACTTGCGAGCCACGGCGGTGTCATTGCCATCCTGCTGTTCATCATTTACTATACGCGGAAACACAAAATCAACATCTTTTGGTTGCTCGACCGTTTAGCCATTGCCATCCCTATTGCGGCGGCATTGGTGCGTTGCGGCAATCTGATGAACCACGAGATCGTAGGCAGCATCACCAATGTGCCCTGGGCTTTTGACTTCACATTAGGCGGACCTGGCATTGCCGGCACATTCCGTCACCCCGCACAGCTTTATGAGTCAGCCGTCTATCTGCTGCTCTTTGCCGGGCTTGTCATCTACTATTTCAAATTTGCCAAGGGCAAGGTTGCTGCGGGGCGCACTTCAGGGCTTACCCTCACCATCATCTTCACGGCCCGTTTCATCATCGAGTTTTTCAAGGAGGTGCAAGTAGCTAGCGAAGTTGGCCACGCGCTCAACAACGGGCAACTGCTCAGCATCCCCATCATCCTCATCGGCATCGCACTGCTGGCCTACTCTTTCGTCAAGCCCAGCTATCCGCAATGCCCCTACAAAGAAGAGCCTGCGCCCAAGACTAAAAAATGATTTGACGGTAGGGGCTATTTTGCTATCTTTGGCCCAAACCTCAAACCATGAAACTCTCAAAATACCCCCTGCTCAAAGTCCTGATTCCGCTAGTTTCGGGCATTTTAGTCTCAAATTTGTGTCAATGGCCGTTCAAAATGTGCTATTGGTGGCTATCTTCTGCGGCAACTTGCGTGCTTGTTGCCGTAGTTTTGCTGCCGTTCAAGGCCTTTTTCCACCAATGGCTGCACACGATTCCGTTATTGCTTGGATTCTTTTTTGCGGGAATGGCCGTCACAACTTTCCGACAATCCCTGCGTCTCTCGCCAGAAAAGCAAACACTGACCGAAAAAGAGCAGCGGTGGATTGTGCGCGTGGCCGACTTTCCGACGGAGCGTGAAAAGAGCATGAAGATGACGGCCGAAGTGCTGCAAACCGCCGCAGGCGTGCCGATGAAAGGCAAAACGCTGCTCTATCTGTCCAAGAGCGCCGAATCTGCCGTACTCACACACGGCGACATCCTGATCATCTCCGCAACACTGAAGCCGCTGCTGCCGCCTGCCAACCCCGATGCTTTCGACTACCGGAAATACATGCAGAAAAAAGGGGTTTTCTATACCGCATACACCGGCGACGGTGGCTGGCAACTGCTCGGACGGCACACCTTTCGACCGTTGAAAGCAATCTCGCACCGCATTCAGTCCTACCTGTCATCCGTCTTCACTGCGGCCGGCATGTCGGGACCGGAATATGACATCATCAATGCCATCTTGCTCGGCGACGATGACACGATGGACCCGGAACTGAAGCGCACTTACGCCGCCGCAGGAGTCAGCCACATCCTTTGCGTTTCGGGCATGCATGTAGGGGTCATCTTTATGATTCTCGATTTCTTGTTGAAACCTTTGGACCTGTTCCGCACCACGCGCCGTCTGAAAGCCGTAGTCATCCTCTTCTTCATCTGGTTTTATGCCCACATCACAGGACTGGCTCCTTCGGTGTCGCGTTCGGCGGCGATGTTCACGTTTGTGACGGCCGGCTCGCTGCTCAACCGCCGCACCACCGTATTCCACAGCCTTTTCGCCTCCCTGTTTGTCTTGCTGTCCATAAATCCGATGCTGCTGCTCGACATCGGGTTCCAATTAAGTTACCTGGCCGTTTTCGGAATCGTTTTGATCCAGCCTCTTTTGGCAAAAATCTACACCTGCAAAACCAAAGCCGGCAACTATTTTTGGGAACTCGCCACCGTGTCAATCGCCGCCCAAATCAGCACATTCCCAATATCCGTCCACTATTTCGGGCAGTTTCCGAACTATTTCCTGCTGTCCAACATCTCGGTCATCGCTTTGTCGTTCATCGTGATGGCTACAGGCATTGTCTTGCTCGTCATCGCCTTCATCCCGACAGTCGCCAAGGCGGTATCTTTCTGTCTGATTTGGGAGATAAAAGCCATGAACGGCATCATCTCGTTTGTTGAGCGGCTGCCCGGGGCGGTCACCAATGACATTGACTGTTCTACAGCACAGGCACTGCTGCTTTACGCACTCATCATACTCTTCTTTATGGCTTTGCATTTCCGGAAAAAGAAATACGCTTGGGGGGCTTTTGTGACATTCGCTCTCTTTTCTGGAACATTCTTGCTGCGCAAAATGGCGTTGCAGCGGCAAGATGAACTGTGTGCCTATTCGATACGGAACACCAGTGCAGTCAGCTTCTGCCGGAAGCAGCAGTGCGTGCTGTTTTCTGACTCCATAAACACTACAGCACACCCCCAATACGGATATGCCATCCGAAACCATACGCGGCGTCAACATGCGGAGCTGCACCTTGTGCCTATCGACACGCCGCGCTACGATGCAACATTCATACACAAACGGGACAACTTCATCCTATTCGGAAACCGGCGGTGCTACCTGCTGAAAGGCAAAGAGCGTGTGTTCATCCTCGACAAGCCGATGCCTGTTGACGTGCTGCTGTTGCAGTACAACCCGAGGCAAAGTCCTGACGAAGTAGCCAAAGCCATAGCCTTCAAATCTGTAGTCGCCGACGCAACCTCATCGGAATACTGCCTTAAGCGATGGCGCGCCTGGTGCGCCGACAACGGGATTCCTTTCCGACAATAGCAGAAAGCGTTATTGCAAAAAAATCTTAACCGTTTTTTTCTTTCTCATTATCAAGTTGTTAAAACATTCTGAAACAAGACAGAAAGAGCAAGAAACAATTGTATTTTTGCGCCCCTGAAAAAAAAACGATTATTGACAATGGCAAAAATGAGCAAAACATTCAGCGGCACGCTTTGCGGCATCATCGCCGCCATCTGTTACGGAACGAATCCGTTGGGGGCATTGTTTCTTTACCGTGACGGCGTGAACACCAACACCGTACTCACTTGCCGGTTCGGACTGGCGGCGGTCATCATTGCCGTGATTATGACCGTGCGCCGGGAATCGTTCCGGATAAAGCGCAAGGAACTGCTTGTGTTGGCCATTTTAGGCTTGCTGTTTGCCGCATCCTCTATGAGTCTCTATTACAGTTTCAAGTTCATCGACGCGGGGGTAGCCTCCACCCTGCTGTTTGTCTATCCGATTATGGTAGCGGTGATTATGTCCATTTTCTTCAAAGAAAAAATCTCCATCGTGACGGTTTTGTCCATCGCGCTGGCATTTTCGGGCATTATGATGCTGTACAATACAGGCGCAGGTGTCACGCTCAATGCAACAGGCGTGTTGCTGGTAATGATTTCATCGCTCACTTACGCGCTTTACATCATCATTGTAAACCGCTCACAGATAGCCATGTCGCCGTTCAAGATGACATTCTATGTACTGCTGTTCTGCATAGCGGGCATTGTGCTGCACTCCTTTCTGTCGCCAGATACGCACATCCATGCCCTGCCGACGCCGAGGTCATGGCTGTTTGCCTTGATGTTAGCCATCGTACCCACCTTTTTGTCGCTTGTGCTTATGACGATATCCATCCGCAACATCGGCTCTACGCCATCGGCGATTATGGGGGCTTTGGAGCCGCTCACGGCCGTGTTCATAGGCATCACCGTGTTCGGGGAACCGCTCACTTTGAGGCTTGTCTGCGGCATCTTGCTGATACTTTCGGGGGTATTGCTCATCATTGCAGGCAAAACCATCACGCTGCACTCCCATCTCGTATGGCAACATGTCAAGCAGAGGATGACGAAACATCCTCATCCGGGCAAAGGGCATTGATTTCAGCCCCGAAGTTCGCGATATACCAGCACTGTTCCCGGCGCGTGCAACTCAACGGTGAAAGTGTCAGACAAAGCCTCGTTGAGGCTTCCTTCCCACAAGTGGCTGAAGCAGCGTCGTGAAACGGGATACTGCAATCCGTGCAAGGATACAGGCAGATGTTCGTCTTTGACAAAAACCGACACCTGCTGCCCCTTTTCCGACTCAAACTCGGCGGTTTCTGATATGCAGTTGAATACACCGTGCCCTGTCAACATCGCCAATTTCATGCGGTCGCTGTAAGTAGCCATGATGCTGACATTAGCCAGGAAATGGTCATCCCTTATGCCATCACAGCCCAACATAAGCGCCGACTTGAGGCCGTTGGCCATACAATAGCGGAGCGCTTTCTGCAAATCGTTGTATTCCTGACTCTTGTCAGGAAACAGGCAATGTTTCCACTTGACCAAGTCTTGCGTGTTCATCGAATCGCAGTCGCCCACAATGGCCGTAGGGGTAAAGCCTGCCGCCGTCAGTTTGTCCACGGCTCCGTCGCAGCAGACCACATACTTCGCCCTCTTGAGCAGTGCCAAAGCATCAGAGCGGGTCGGAAACGTCCCGTTAGCCACAATAACCGTTGACAAGTCATCCAGCATCTTCATCTTTTCCGTCTTTTTTTCTGAAATTGAGTTGCATCAGGCTAAAGCCATCTCACAAGATTGAAATCCATATCGTGAGGCAACAGCGGATTTGCGGGGATGATGCGGACGGCAAAATTCCAAAGTCCTACATGCTTGGTGTTGATCTGGCATTGATAGACCACCGTGCCGGCATTTTCTGAAACCTTACAGAAAGGGTACTTGGCTTGCAGCCTGACGCGTCCGGTCTTGTCGTCTTCCTTGGCAAAGAGCATCTCCACTTTGAGGTCTTCAGAGGTGAGCGCGCCGGTTTTTAGCGTAAGTTGCATCGTCAAGTCTTCGCCCACATAAAAAGTATTGTCTGACTGTGCAGGCCTTGAGATCTCCACGCAGGCTAACTCGTTCCAGTTGGCAAGCACCTTTTCTTTCCATTTCAGCAGAGTGACGGCTGCTTTGAGGCTGTCGTCTGTCAGTGTTTCAAAACGGCTTGCGAGTTTATGGTAAAACTTGGCGTAATAGTCGTCCAATTGCCGTTTCATGGTATAGTGAGGGGAGATATGCGTAAAGCATTTTTTCATCATCTTCACCCATTGGGCCGGCACGTCGAGGGCATCGCGGGTATAGAAAGCGGGGGCGATTTCTTCCTCAACAGTAGCATAGATGGTGGCGGCATCGAGTTCGTCTTGCAGGCGGCCGTCCTCATAGGTCACCTGCTCCTTGACTGCCCAGCCGGCGCCGGGCACATACCCTTCGGCCCACCAGCCGTCGAGCACGCTGAAATTAAGCACGCCGTTCATCACGGCTTTCTCGCCCGAAGTGCCCGACGCCTCTAACGGACGCGTCGGCGTATTGAGCCACACATCGCACCCTGAAACCAGTTTCTTGGCCAAAATCATATCGTAATTCTCTACGAACACGATCTTTCCAATAAACTCCGGTCGCCGTGAAAGTTGGATAATGCGGGTGATCAGGTCCTGTCCGGCCTTGTCGTTAGGGTGAGCCTTGCCGGCAAAAACGAACTGCACGGGATGCTCAGGATTGTTCAACAGTTTCTGTAAACGTTCCTCGTTCATAAACAGCAGGTAAGCCCTCTTATAGGTTGCAAATCTGCGGGCGAAACCGATTGTCAACACATCCTCGCGTATCGATTTCAGCGTTTTGTCGATGAGGGCAGGCGACTCGTTGCGGCGGCGCATCTGCACGGCGAGCTGCCGCTTTATCATGTCAAACATCTCTTTGCGGAGTTCCTGCTTGACATTCCAGATTCTCACATCCTCCACCTCATTGATCTTGTTCCATATCTTCGGGTTTGACCGGTCGCGTTCAAACTCAGTGCCAAACACCTCACTGTGCAGTTTTTGCCATTTCTCGTGCGCCCAAGTCTTGTAATGGACACCGTTTGTGACATAGCCCACATGGAGCTCCTCGGCAAAGCGGCCCTCATAGAGTTCGGCAAACATCTCGCGCGACACCCTTCCGTGTATGCGGCTCACGCCGTTGATTTCCTGCGAGAGGTGACAAGCCAGAATGCTCATCGAGAACTTGTCGGATGTGCAGTCGTCACGTTTACGCCCCAACCCCATGAATGTTTCCCACGAAATGTTGAGACGTTCGGGGTAAGCGGCAAAATAGGTACGCATCAGGTCTTCCGTAAAGGCGTCATGGCCTGCCGGCACGGGCGTATGGGTCGTGTATAGCGACGAGGCTTTGGCGATTTCCATCGCTATCGACATATTCACATGCCTGTTTTGCATAATGCGATAAACACGCTCCAGGTTCAGAAATGCAGCGTGGCCTTCGTTCAAATGGTAAAGGGTTGCGTTTTCGCCTAAAAGTTCCAACATACGCACGCCGCCGATGCCGAGCAGCATCTCCTGCTTGAGCCTGTTTTCAGAATCGCCGCCATAGAGCGTTGCGGTCACCTTTCTGTCTTCGTCCCAGTTCTCGTCAAAGTCAGCATCCAGCAGATACAACGGTATGCGCCCCACTTTCACTTTCCAGATGCGTGCGTACATATTGCGTCCGGGAAGCGCCACGCTCACCTTTTTCCATTCGCCGTTTTCGTCTTTCAGCGGTTCGATAGGCAGTTTGGAGAAGCTTTGCGAGGGATAAAGGTTCACCTGCTTGCCCTCTATCGATATCTCCTGCGTAAAATAGCCGTGCCTGTAAAGCAGCCCCACGCCGACCATGTCCACATTGTCATCCGAGGCTTCCTTGAGGTAGTCGCCGGCAAGCATGCCCAAACCGCCGGAGAAGATCTTGAGTTCATTGCTGATGCCGAACTCCATGCTGAAATAGGCTATTTTCTTCTCGGTGCGGGTGCGAGGTTCTGCCATATATGCCTCAAAGTCGGCATACACCTTGTCGAGCCTTTTCAAGAAACTCTCATTCAGCGAAAAGTTCTCCATTCTGTCTAACGGCAGTTCCTGCAGCAGATGCACAGGGTTTTCGTTGCACGCTTTCCACAACACCGGACCGGCAATGTCCTCAAAAAGGTTTCTGGCTTCATAGTTCCAACTCCACCAAAGGTTTTCAGAAAGGCTCTCCAGTTTTTCGAGGTTTTGGGGAAGATGCGACTTGACCGAAATCTTGCGCCATTCGGGGGTCTCGCGTTTTATATGTTCCGCCATCAAGCCGATGCGTGAAGTCTTGTTCTGGTATTGTGCGTATCGCAACGCGCTTTTCTCCAGGGCTTTCTGGTAAGCGTTCTTATAATTCTCGTAAAGACTTTCCCAAAGGGCTTGGCGAGAAATCTGTCGGGCCTCCTCATTGACGGCTTCCTTGTCTGCCGGGCTACAGGAGCCGTAAAAGCGCAGGGCATCCGCCACGCCATCAATCACTTGGCCGTCGTTGTCGTCGGTGCGTTCAACCACCGTCACACTCCGGTGTGACTCGAAACGGCTGCGCACCCAAAGTCCGAAACCGGCAAGCGAAGTCGTCACCGTAGGAATGCCGAAAGCAATGCTCTCGAGCGGCGTATAGCCCCACGGCTCATAGTAAGACGGAAACGCACTCACATCGAAGCCGACAAGCAGGTCATAATAGGAAAGATTGAAAATGCCGTCATTGCCATCGAGATAAACCGGCACATATACCACCTTGACGGGACATTCGGGGGCGTTGTCAAGACGTTGCTCACGCAAAGCGTTCAGGATGGGGTCATGTTGTGGATCGTGCAGGACGTGCGTCACACAATCGCCGATCACGGGCGTATTGCTCAACGGCTCTTGCATTTTGCGGAAAAGGTCTTCGCGGCGGCCGCTGTTGCCGGCGGGCACCATAATGAACGCCACCACCTGGCGTTGCGGTTTGCCGGCAGCGAGCCTTGACAGCGACTTTATGAAGACATCGATGCCTTTGTTGCGGAACTCGTATCTGCCGCTGTTAACAACCAGCAGCGCGTCTTCGGGCAGCGGCTGCTGCATCAGCGACGATGCCGCCTTGAGCAGTGCGGCGCGGGCAGCAGCACGTTTCTCCGTGTAACATTCGCCCGTGGGCACAAAACTGTCTTCAAACCCGTTTATGGTGATGACATCTGCGGGTTTGGAGAAGAATGCCTCACATTCGCGGTCGGTGATATCGCTCACCGTTGTATAGGCATCTGCATATTGTGCGGAGAGCGACTCGAGCGAAAACTTCGACTGCACGCCAAAGCGTCCTGCCGTTTCCTGCGGGTTGTATTGGCGGATGTTGCCATACAACGGCAGCCCGTTACCGGCAATGCAGCGTCCAAGCACCGTGGCATGTGTCGTGAACACCGTGGCCACTTGCGGTGCGGCCGACTTGAGGTAGAGGATGCCCGTGCCCGTCATCCACTCGTGGAAATGGGCGACGATGCGGTCAACCGAATTGCAATAGAAATTGTAGAAGCTCTCGATTACGCGACCGGCGGCATAGCCGAAAAGCGCAGGCTCTATATAGTCCCACTGCCCGGATATGGAATCCAGCTTGTAACTCAGCCAGAACTGCGTCAGAATGTCGTTCTTTTTTTCAAAAAGCGGAGTAAAGTCAACCAAAAAAACTACAGGCGAGCCGCACACGCGCCAGCGCCCGACCCTGACCTTCAGACCCTCTTGCGGCAGCATATCGCGCCAATTCCGGTAAAGGGTGTTGTCTTCCACAAACTCGGTGTCGTGTTCTCTGGACAAATCCGGACCTATGCAGATGTAATTGTCGTGGAACAAACCTGCTGCCGTGCGTGCTTTGGTTGATAAAACTGTATGGATGCCGCCTACCTTGTTGCAAATTTCCCAGGCGGTTTCAAAAACATAATCCGCAATCATAAAAAGCTTATTTTTTTAGCGCGCAAAGATAGGAAAAAGCAGCCAATTTTTTTTTATTTTTGCGTGCCTTTTGACAAGGCAAATTATGCAACTTAAAAACCTAAGAATATGAATAAACTTATTAGTGTTGAAGAAGCCGTTTCCTACATCAAGGACGGAATGACGATTATGTATGGCGGTTTTTTGGCCTGCGGTTCTGCCGTCAAAGTTATTGAAGCCATCGCTCAAAAGGGGGTGCGCGACCTTACCATCATCGGAAACGATACGGCCTACCCCAACAAAGCCATCGGCATGCTGATTGCTAACCATCAGGTCAAGAAACTGATTGCATCGCACATCGGGACAAATGCCGACACGATTCAGCAGTTCAACGACAAGACCCTTGAAATTGAGTTTGTTCCGCAGGGCACGCTGGCAGAGCGCATCCGTTGCGGCGGCGCCGGTCTTGGCGGTGTGCTCACCCAGACGGGTCTCGGCACGGTTGTAGAAGAAGGCAAACGCAAAATCGAAATCGACGGCAAGGAGTACCTCCTCGAGATGCCTCTTCACGCTGACGTGGCTCTGATAGGCGCCAGCATTTGCGACACGATGGGCAACTGCATCTATAAAGGCACTACCCAGAACTTCAACCCGATGATGGCCACCGCTGCCGACTTGGTTATCGTTGAACCTAAGGAACTGGTTGAAGCCGGGCAAATCCCGATGGAGCAGGTTCACACACCAGGCGCTTACGTCAACTATATCGTCCGCTAACGCTAAACATAAACAACGCATGGACAGGCTCACTTAATGATTGTGAGCCGCTCGTCTGTACGGCCATACCGCAACAGATTGTCTTTTTTGTTAACGCTATTTAGCGTTGATAAAAACATAAAGCAGAAAACAACGGTCTCTTATTGACCTTGTTTCTGCTTTTTTTGTTTTTAGGCTGGTGCGGCAGCGAAGCACCAAGTCAAGTTGCCAATGCTTGCTCTCTATGGCATAGTGCCTGCGCATGCTGTATGCCACACTGTCCGCTGTATCGGTCGGCAGCCCATCGCGTCAAGGGTCACTGTCGCCCTGCGCGCCGTTATGCACGATGGAAGACAGACACCCATTGCGCGAAGCGTTCCCGGAACGACTTTGGGTTCAGGTTCTGGAAGAAGCGCCGCAGCGTGCCGTCTGTCGGCAGGCCGTTGGACAGGTCGATGTACTTGCCGAAAAACTCGCGCCTACACCTGGCGAAGTCGGCGATTTCAGAGGATGTTGATCCTCTCCGAGGACCTATGAGTGCGCGGGCGCATCATTGCCGGCGGTTCCGCTCCCTTGCGGTCGCTGCACCGCCGGTTATGGAGCGGACAGGATGTCGGCTGTTTTTGTTTTGAGTTTTTGGTTGAATGTGAAGTATTTGCGCGGCGCCATAGGCATCGGAGATGCCCAATCATTGGCGGCTCAACGAGCGGCCAATGACCA
>CAVIPZ010000045.1:0-11013 GCA_963644715.1 bacterium
TTTCTTTCGATTTCCCGGCGCATGTTTTTTATAACTTTGCCACTTGAATCTATCGAAGAACAGAAAAAAGATGAGAAAGGTTATGAAAAAAAGAGATTTGACACGCGACAAGATTGACTTCGGCAACGGCGAAATCGGCAAACTCTTCCGTTCGCTCTTTTTCCCGACGCTTGTCGGGATGATTTCGGTGTCGTTAGCCACGGTGGTTGACGGCATCTTTGTGGGGCGAGGCGTCGGGGCTGAGGGCATCGCCGCCGTCAACATCGTGGCGCCGCTGTGGATGGTATGCACCGGCTTGGGGCTTATGTTCGGCATCGGCGCGTCGGTAGTGGCAAGCCTCAAACTGGCAGAGCAGAACGTCAAGGCCGCACGCATTATCCTTACGCAGGCCTTCGGTGCGGGCTTGACGTTGATGCTGCTGTTGATGGCGCTCTGCGCCCTTTTGCCGCGCCCTGTCGTCTATCTGCTCGGCTGCAGCCCCTTGCTCGAGCCCAACGCCATCGACTATCTGACTTGGCTGCTGCCCGGCATGCCTTTCCTGTTATGGCAGTGCGTGGGCATGATGCTCATACGGCTCGACGGATCTCCCCGCTATGCCATGATGGTGCAGGTGGTGGGCGCTTTGGTGAACATCGTGCTCGACTATGTATTTGTGTTCCCTCTTGGCATGGGCGTGAAAGGCGCCGCCATTGCCACTTCGATAGCCTGCATCTCTGGCGGACTGATGGCAATAGGCTATTTCGTCTTTTTTTCCGACAAGCTCAAATTCTACCGGCTGAAATGCAGTCTCACCTCTTTCCTCCTTACAATGCGCAACGTTTGGTATATGACCAAAATAGGGTCGGCCACTTTTTTGACCGAAATCACGATGAGCATCACGATGCTGGCCGGCAACTATATGTTCATGTCGATGCTGCATGAAGACGGGGTGGCGGCCTTTGCCATTGCCTGCTACCTTTTTCCCGTCATCTTCTCGGTCAACAATGCCGTGGCGCAGTCGGCCCAGCCCATCATCAGCTACAACTACGGCATACACTGCTCCGAACGCGTGAAGCGTGCCTTGCATGTGTCGCTCCTTACGGCAGTAGCTTGCGGCTTGTGCGTCACGCTGCTGCTTTTTGCCCTTACCAAGCCCATTGTCGGGCTGTTCCTCGCCCCGTCAGCACCCGCTTACGACCTGGCCGTGCGCGGTCTGCCGCTCTTCGCCACTTGTGCCATATTCTTCGCCGTCAATATCGCCGCCATAGGTTACTGCCAAAGCATCGAACGCCCCGCCTTTTCCACGGTTTTCACCATCCTGCGCGGTGTCGTGTTCGTGGTGCCTTGCTTTATCCTGACACCCCACCTTATCGGCACTGTAGGACTTTGGCTTGCAATACCTTTCGCTGAAATGCTCACGCTTATCGTCATCGTGCTCACATTCCTGTTCGGCAAACGCACAAGCCCAGGGCTGACGTAAGACTTAACTAGGAATCAGGAATTGAAAAGGGACAACACGCTTAACGCCTCTACATTCTAAGTTCTGTTTCGTCCGGCAGCCGCGTAAAAAAAAATTCTTCCCTTTGTACGGCATCAAAATCTTTGTATATTTGCCGCCGTATTGACTCGGCCAAGAAAACCAATCATACAATAACCAGAATTTATACAACCTGTATCACTAAATGAGACAGGCGTTTACTTGTTTTGCGGAAACGAAACGACAACATAGAAACAACAAAAACAATTGACTATGACAACTGACGAGAAATATTTCTGGCTATTGAGAGTGCTGTACCGGGCGGGCGACAGGGGGCTGACGTTACAGGAAATCAGCGACAAATGGGAAGCGAACAAGCCCGACAGCATTGAGCCTTTGCCGCGACAGACTTTCATCCGCTGGAAAGAACGCATTTACGACATGTTGAACATCTTGATTGTCTGCCGCAGGGACGACGGTTACCGCTATTACATCCAAGACCGCGAAAACCTGAGCGAGGGCAAACTGGTGAAATGGCTGCTTGACATCTATTCCACCACAACGATTCTCTCGCAAAGCACCGGACTGAAAGAGCGGATCCTGGTGGAGGAGGTGCCCTCGGGACAGGTGTTCCTGACCGACATTGTAGAAGCCATGAAGGAAAACCGCGTGCTTCAAGTGTCCTATCAGGGCTTTGAAAAAGACAAGGTCACGACGTTCTCCGTTGAGCCCTTCTGCCTCAAGATGTTCGAACGGCGCTGGTACCTCTATGCGCACAGCATCGGCGATGACATGATGCGCATATATGGCCTCGACCGAATGAAAGGCGTGGAACAGACAACCCGGCGTTTTGTCTTGCCGGACGACTTTGACGCCAAGAGGCGCTTTTCGCCCTTCTATGGCGTGTTTCTGGATTCGGATGGGAAAACGGAGCGCGTCGTGCTGCGTGCCTACAACCCGCATTATCATTATATGCGCACCCTGCCGCTCCATGCGTCGCAGAAAGAACTTTCGTCTTGTGACGACTATGCCGATTTTGAACTCCACCTCCATCCGACCTGCGACTTTGTGATGGAACTGCTCAGCAAAGAAGGCCTGATAGAGGTGCTTGAGCCCGCAGCGCTTCGGGAAGAGATGCTGATTCATGCCAAAGAATTGATGAAACGCTACAAAAAATAGGGCAGCATTTTCACCGCCCCAGTATTTCTTGAGTTCTCTGCCGGAAAATGCTATCTTTGCACCCCGAAACACAGAACTTTTCTAAAAGTATGAAAACCAAAGACTGCTTTGTTGTGACGGCTCTTTTGCTTGCGGCCGTTCTGACCTTGCCATCGTGCCGCAATGTTAAACAGACAACCCAAAATGCTGCAGGCACTGCCGCACTTGCACCGGCCGACACGCTACGCACCAACCGCATAACGTGCCAAAATGTGGACAAAGACTCCCTGTACAGTTGCTCCATCAGCGTCGATTATCCCTCCGATGCCGATTCGCTGTCGCTGGCCGTGCGCCGCTATGTCAACAGACAGTTAGCAAACATCTATCTTCCTCATATCCAGCAAGAAGAAAACAATCGAGAATACGTTATCTATAGCGGAAGCCTCAACGATGCCAAACAGATGCTGCAATTTTACTTGAAGGGCAACGCTTCTGTGCTCCGTGAGGCGGCAGAATCGTTCAGCCAGGCTACAGGCGAGAAAATCACAATGTGCAACGAGGTGCGCATCGGCAAAACCGGCGAGACGGAAAAGTATGTCACCTATTGCACCAATGTCTATACGTTTCTCGGCGGCGCTCACGGATTCTCATACGCTTTTGTAGCAAACTTCTCGAAAGCATCTTGCAGGGCACTGGAGCAGACCGTGGATGCAGCCAACGAAAAAGCGCTGCAGCCGCTGCTGCGCAAAGGCGTGCTGACCTATCTGCAACAGTCGGGCGAGACTGCGGCCACCGACAAAAACCTCAACGATTACCTGTTGCTTCAGGGCAACAACATTCCTTTGCCTGCCACACCGCCGTATCTTGCCGCTGACGGCGTGCATTTCCTGTATCAGGAGTACGAAATCGCCCCCTATTATCTAGGTATGGTGGGCTTTACCGTACCTTACCGCGACATTATGCCCTACCTTACGCCAGAAGCCAAAGCTTTGGCAGAGTAGTTTTTCCGCTGACCCTGCCACCAACACGCTTAACGCCTCTAAATTCTAAGTTCTAAATTCTGTTTCGTACGGCAGCCGTGGATTTGTCGCCACACCAAGGCTAACGACATCTCGAAAGCCGTATTTTTGCAGCGCGAAAACCGCACCGCCGGTCACTGCCTCCAACCGCCCTTGCCGGCGGCAGGAGGCAGTGACGGTTTATGCAACTCATTGCGCACTGCCTGGTTTTACGCATCAAACAAAACGCTGAAAAAACAGAACTGAAATATGGTATCCTTTGAATGTGACTACAACAATGGCATGCTGCCGCAAATCCTGTCGCGGCTTGCCGAAACGAACGAAGAAAAGGTGTCCGGCTACGGCTACGACCGCTTTACGGCATCCGCCAAAGAACGCATCCGCAAGGCAGTGGGCAATCCTGATGCCGACGTGTTCCTGCTCACCGGCGGCACACAGACCAACGCCACCGTCATCGATGCGCTGCTGCTGGGCTGCGAGGGAGTAGTGTGTACCGACTCCGCCCATATCGCCGTACACGAGTCGGGTGCGGTGGAGGCTTACGGCCACAAGGTCATTGCACTGCCCTCGACCGACGGCAAACTGTATGCGGACATGCTCGCCGCTTATATGGACCGGTTCCGGGCAGACGACACAGCCCCGCATCAAGTGCAGCCCGCAATGGCCTACATAACGATGCCGACCGAATATGGACTGCTCTATTCACGCACCGAACTCTCGACTTTGTACGATACATGCCGCCGCTACGGGCTGCACCTCTATATCGACGGAGCACGCCTTGGCTACGGCCTGATGGCTGACACCTGCGACTACGGCCTCAAGTTTCTGGCCTCCAACTGCGACGTGTTTTACATCGGCGGCACTAAAACTGGCGCAATGATGGGCGAAGCGGTCGTGTTTTCCGGCATCAAAGCCCCCCGGCATTTCTTCACAACCGTAAAACGGCACGGCGCCTTGCTCGCCAAAGGACGCATGCTGGGGCTGCAGTTTGACACGCTCTTCAAGGACGACCTCTATTTCCGCGTGTCTCGCCATGCCGTGGAGATGGCTATGCGCATCAAAGCGGCGTTTGTGCTAACTGGCATCCCGTTGGCTTTCGACTCGCCTACAAACCAGCAATTTGTCAGGCTGTCGCGCGCACAGCACGAGTATCTCTCATCAAAGGTGCTGTATGAAGTGTGGGGACCTGGCGATGGCAACACGCTGACGTGCCGTTTTGTGACCAGTTGGGCCACCACTGAAGAGGATGTGAGCACCTTGGAACAGGCTTTGCAACAACTCCCGCAATAGGAAAAGGTGCGGCAAATATACAGTTTTTCTGCCGCATTCTATATTCTTATTGCTGAAAGAATCGAATGCAGACACAAGGATGTATTTCTTTCTGTTTTTATACTATTTCCCCCTCCTTCTCCGTTATGTTCCGGTCTATTTAGACAACCTTTCAAGTATCAGGCACAATGAAAAAGAACTTCTCAGTCACCATTTTCTGCACTTTCGCTTTTTGGGTCATTTTCACCTGCGCCGCAGGACAGAACAACCTTACCGTTTCTTACGACTCGCTTTGGAACCGGTACCGCAACACCAACCGCGCCTTTATCCTCGACTGCAACCGGCTGCTTGACACCATCAGCCGGAAAGCCCTCGTCGAACAGAACGAGCGCCAGCAGTTCCGCACCGACTATGAGCGTGTGGAACTGAACCGCCGGTACAATCCCTCCTGGAACAACAAAGCGGCACTGCTCTATCTCGACTCCGTCACAGCGTTGCCCCACACAATGCCCTATATCTGCCTGTACCATTACCTCGCCGGCATCACCCTCGAGAACTGCCTGACCTCAAATGCCTTTTCTACCCCTATAAGCCAAGACCACAACCTGCATAGATTTGACGAGTGGACCCTCAAAGACATAAGAACCGTGGCGCGGCAACACTTCGACACCTGCTTTGCCCTGCTGCCTCAGATTATTGACATCCCGGTCGCCGACTTCTCCTTTATGCTTAGCGGCAATGCGGCTTTCCGTAATCTTCGCCCTACCCTTTTCGACATTGTCGTGCAAGACCGCCTTGTCCACACTGACGACACCGCCGAAGCATACTCCCTCATCAACAAGGCGATAGGCAGCCATTCCTTGCCGGAAGACCGTGATGCCATCATCGACTACGAACTGCTGCGCCTTGACCTGCGCTTCCGCAACTCAGAATTGTCAAAACTCGAGACTCGCGACCAATATCTCAACGAAGTGGCAGCCTTGGAAAAACAATACGGCAGCGACGATGCCTTTGACTATGCACGCGGCATCTGCCTGTTTGAGGCTGGCTGCAGCAGCGACAGCCTCAACGATTGTTTTGCCATAGCGCTTTATTATTTCGACAAACTGATTGCAAAAGACGAGAATCCCTATTTTGTGCAAAATGCGCTCTACTGCAAAGAGCATATCCTGCTGCCGGAACTGCACCTCAACAGCCAGGATCAAGACCGCATGCCTGCACCGAAGCAACGCCTCGCCATCCGTTACCGCAACATCGACACGCTCTACGTCAGCATTTACCAGACAGACGATGCCAAACCGATTGCCTATCATTACAACCCCAACCTTGACCGAACCGTGCTTGACTCTACAGCCGTGGCGCAACTCGGCAACAACATTCGGCGGGAACAGTTTGTACTGAAAAACCCCGTGCCCTACAATGCCTACACCACGGAACTGTGGCTCGACTCGTTGCCGACAGGCTGCTACACCCTCATCTTCCATTGTGCCGCCGTCTGGGACACAACATCAACCCTGCTGACAACCGCCATCCACGTCACCGACATCAAAATCACGGGATGGTCAATCGATGGAAAGGCTCGGCTGGCGGTCAACAACCGCACTACGGGTGAGCCTTTCGCTTACCGCCGCACGAACATAAAAGGCAGAATTCCCGCCATACTGCTCACCAACAAGAACGGCGAAGTAGGCATACCCGCCCTGTTGCAGGAAAAGCATCCATACCGGAATCTGTACCATATCCGCTTCAGTGACCATAACGACCATTATTACACCCGGTTTCTCGTAGGGAGACCTTACCGTTTCAAAAAAATCTTTTCCGGATACAGACGGCAATCCACATCAGGACAAATCTTCCTTTTCACCGACCGAACGCTCTACCGCCCCGGGCAGACCATATACTTCAAGAGCATCGCCGAACATGGCGGGAAAACGTTTTCGGGGCAGCCCGTCACCATAACACTGAACGACAAAAACGGGAAACTCATCGACTCCTTGCATCTGACCTCATCGGATTACGGCAGCACTGCCGGCGAGTTCAAAATTCCGAATTCCTCCATAGGCCGCCACACCCTTTCTGTACGCATTGACGGCAAGAAAGCATCGTACTATGCCCGAAAGAGCATTGACGTGGCTGAATACAAACTCCCCACATTCAGCATTTCGCTCGACACTGACACCAACGAAACCATGGCGGGCGACACACTGACCGTCAGCGGCAAAGTGGTTGCCCTCAACGGCGTGTCGGTAGCGGGTGCTGCCGTCTCGTTGCAAATCTCCATTGTCAGCACATCTTTCGCCCAAGAACCTTTCAATGATAATGAGAAGAGTATAAATGCCGAAACAGTCTGCGATCAGGAGGGTAAATTCTCATACCGTTATGCAACGCCTAAGAGTTCCCACGATATCAGCGTCAACATCAACGCCACCGCCACCGACCTTAACGGAGAAACGCACACCGCCAGCCGTGATTTCTGGATTCCGGCCCAACCGCTCAATCTGCTTGTCACTGGAATTGAAGACATTGACCAGTCAGGCGAAGACACCCTGAAGTGGACGGTTTCACCTGTCAACTTTGATGGGGTTTTGCAACCCGTCGCCGTACGCATCCGTGTGGAACGGCTTGAAACACCGCACCTTTACCGCGAATGTCTCTTCGCTGAAACCGGAGAGCCCAGCCAGCCCCTTTACGACACGGCCGCCTGCCACCGCTACTTTCCGCAATTCGGGCTCAACCCTGACGAGAAGCGCAAATCGTTGTGGGCCACGTCTGCACTTATGCTCGACAGCACAAAAGCTTGCAAGCCCGACTCTACTTTCCATATCTCCATAAAACACTGGCCAATAGGCAACTACAAAGCCACATTTATCTGTATCGACAAGAGAAGCGACACGATAAGACAGACCTTCACATTCGGGATTTACCGTTCAGACACCACTGCCACACAACGATACGAACCCGTATGGGCCTATTTCAAAACCATTCCGCAAGCCGGCGGAGAGGTCACCGTCGTTGCCGGCACCTACCTCAAGGATGCCCTGCTCATCTGCAACGTCTATCAAGGCAAGCGGCTGCTGCAGACCCGAACTTTCAAACTTGACCAGTTGCAGACTTCTTTCTCTGTCAAAACCAGAAAGCATAGCGGAAACTCAATCAGTGTCAATGCGCGCATCATACAAAACGGCTACTGCTATCAGAACGACTGCACCGAGCGTCTGCAAGTACCTGCCGCCAAAACTGACAGCCGTACACTTCCCTTGCAGCTCACACATTGGAACAACCTTGCAGAGCCCGGCAGCCACGAACATTGGGAACTGCAGATTCCCCATACAGCCAACACGTTGCCGGAATCGGCCGAAGTGCTTGCCTGGATGATCGACTGCAGCCTTTATGAGTTAGGCATGAACCAACCTCCCTACAGCCTCACCGTCTCCACAAGCGTCCATAACAGATACAGAAAACCATCATCCAAATACTGCCATATTTTTTTCCAAGACCTCTCAGACCCGTTTCTCGTCTCTACGGCAAGTTCGCTGACCAAGCCACGCACCAGCCGGAACAAGACATACGAAACCATCGCATGGCTTCAGAACCGGTTCTGCCGGAACATCCTCACAACCTCCTTGTCAGGCAGCACGCCCCAAAGCGAGTCTTTGTCACCGTACGGAAGCCCCGGATTTGAAGAAGATATTTGCGCAACTGACAACGTCGCTTTGTTTTCCAAAAGAAGCTCAACGGCCATGCTGTTGTCTGGCAACGGGGATCAGGCTGACCTTGACGAGGAAGTACCTGCCGCCGTTTTCTTGGCTGAAGCAGCAGACATGGCCACGGACGAAGAGAATGCAGGCACGGGCGCGACCTTCCAATTCTCGCCCGCCCTGAAAGTCAGAAGCCGGTTTACAGAGACCGCCTTCTTCTACCCCACCTTGAAAACGGACAAAGAGGGGACATTGAAGATAGACTTCACCCTTCCAGACCAATATGGCAAGTGGCAGTTCTTCGCGCTTGCGCACACGCCGTCAATGCAGAGCGGCTCGTTGACCGAACACTTGCAGTCGCGCAAGACTATGATGATACAAGGCAATGCGCCCCGGTTTTTGCGTGAGGGCGACACCATAACGTTGCAAATACGTCTTACGAACCTCAGCGACACCGCGCTGAACGGGAAAGTCGCCATCCGACTTTACAACGGAGCAACAGGAGAGCCGCTGCATCTCCTTGTCAACGAAAGCGACACGTTGCAGGACTTCCGTTGCGCCCCTCATGGCAATGCCGCCGCCAGCTGGCAGATAGCCGTGCCGCTTGACTTGCCGCTCGTCGGATACCGCGTGCTGGCACAAGCGGCACAATACGGCGACGGTGAAGAGAACGTGCTGCCTGTATTGTCGCGCCGCACGCTGGTGACGGAGTCGCTGCCGTTTTCGGTTCCTGCAAACCGCGACACCGCCTTTCTCTTCCGGAAGATGCTGGACTGCACCTCGCCGACCATACAGCCTTACCGCTACACGATGGAAATCACAGGCAACCCGACGTGGATTGCCATACAATCGCTGCCTTATCTGACCAAAGACCGCTACGACTGCAACGAACAGATCTTCTCCAAACTCTTTGCTGACGCCTTGACCTTGCACATCGTCAGCCAACATCCTGAAATTGAAAAGACCTACAAGGACTGGCAAAACGACACGCTGCACAACTCTTTAGCCTCGCCGTTGGCCCAAAACGAACAGCTTAAAAGCATCGTTTTGGAAGAGACTCCCTGGGCGGACGAGGCAAAACTGGAAACAGAACAGAAAAGCGCGTTGGCAAACCTTTTTGACCCCAAGCGTCTTGAGACCCAGATTGCCCAACAGTCGAAAAAGCTGCTGCGCAACCAAAGTTCTGCCGGCAGTTGGGGCTGGTTTGGCAAAGGAGACGGCTGTGAGCGCATCACCAATTACATTGTGGCAGGCTGCCGCAAGCTGAAACGACTCGGCATCAACTTACCAGCCGCCGAAGATATGGCCGACAAAGCCATCCGCTTCTTGGACGAAAAACAGGAAAACCGATACCGCCAGTATGTGAAAGAGGGCGGCATCGACAAGAACAGCCCTTTTTACCTTAGCCATAATGACTTGCAGTACCTGTACATAAAAACGGCTGGCACTGCCGACAGCAGTTGGCTACAGAAACCCTACGTCAAAAACCTGTTTGCGCATCTTACAGACAACCTGTACGAAGTTGACCGGATGCGGCAAGCCGAAACCGCTCTCATCCTGCATTATGCAGGGCGCAAACAGGAGGCTGAACGCGTAATGGAGGCCTTGCGGCAGCAAGCGGTCCGGAGCGAAAGCATAGGCATGTACTGGCCCTTCCGTCAAGAGGAGCGGCCCTTCTATCCACGCTATTACGGCTGGGGACAGTCGCCCGTAGAGCAGCAGACCCTGTTCATCGAGGCTTTTCAGGAAATTTCGCCCCGTCAGGACGAACTGGATGCCATGGTGCAATGGCTGCTGCTGCAGCGGAAAAACAGTTGTTGGGACAACACCAAGTCAACGGTCGAAGCTGTCTTTGCTATTTTGGCAAGCAGGCGCGCCATAGCCACGGCTGCATCCGCCACCGTCGTCAGCGTAGGCGGGCAGGTGTTCACACCCTCGACAGACCCGCAAGCCGAAGCCGGCACCGAATACCTGCAGCACGTTTGGAGTGCGGACGAAATGACGCCCGAACTGGCACAGATCACCATCCGCACCGACACGCTGCACCCCGTCTATGGCGGTTGCTATTGGCAATACCTTGAAGACAAAGACAACATAACGGAAGCCGGCGCAGGGTTGCACATCGAGAGGTCGCTCTTCCATGCCGCATCTGCGGAGGGAACGCGGCTCGACTCTGTCACAAACGGAAACCCGGCACGGCTCGGAGAGCGTGTCATCGTCAGGATTGTCGTCACTGCAGACCGCGATTTTGAATACATCCACATCAAAGACGAACGGGCATCCTCTTTCGAACCCGTTTCAACGTTCGATAATCACGGATTTCAGAACGGGTTATCCTATTATGAAGTCACGCGCGATGCCGCCACCCACTTCTTCATTGATGCCCTAAGCAAAGGGACGCACATCCTCGAAT
>CAVIPZ010000046.1:0-10927 GCA_963644715.1 bacterium
AAAATGTAGTTCATTTGCCCGCCCCTCCGGCTTTCCTGACCACGCTGCGGCTGGCCGGAATGCAGTGGGAGTCTTTTATCTCGCCGATGACGATGATGCTGTGCAGGCTGCCTATGCAGTCGATGTTGCCCAGCGTGTTGAGCATGAAGTCCTGGTAGTCTTTCATGTCGTGGGCATAGACCTTTATCTGGAAATCGTAGTCGCCCGTGGTGTTGTAGCACTCGGTTATCTGGTCTATGGTCTGCACGGTGTCCATAAACTGCTGTATAAGGTTGTGGGTGTGCTGCTTCAGCCGTATGTTGCACAGCACAATGACGTTGTGGCCCATCTTGTGATGGTCCACCACCGCCGTGTAGCGGGTGATGTAGCCCTCGCGTTCCAGTCGCTTCTGCCGCTCGAAGGTAGGCGAGGGCGACAGGTTGATGCGCGCGGCCAGTTCCTTCACGGTCATGTGCGCATTCTGCTGCAGCAGTCGCAGTATCTTTACATCTATCTCGTCAAGGGTCTCCTGTGTTGCCATCTGCTTGGTGTTTTGGTCTTGTTGTTATGCTTGCCGACAATGGTTTTACAGAATAATATTCCGCAAAACACAGCTTACAACCGCAAAGATAGGAAAAATTCCCGAATAATGCGGAATATTTGGCCAACAATTAATTCCTCATTAACTTTGCCGGCGAAAACATAACACAACAAACATAAAAACGACAGCAAAGACATGAGCAAGAAGATTGAGAATTTTGATGCCGTGGGCAGTTATCTGCGCCCGGCCGAGTTGAAGGAGGCACGTGCCCAGTATGCAGCAGGCAACCTGTCGGCCGAAGGCCTGCGCGCCGTGGAAGACCGCCTCATTGCCGACGTGGTGGCCAAGCAGAAGGCCCACGGCCTGCACTACATCACCGACGGCGAGTTTCGCCGCAGTTACTGGCACCTCGACTTCATGTGGGGATTTGGCGGCGTGGAGCACATCGAACTGGAGCACGGCTACCAGTTTCATGGCGAGGAGACCACCAAGGGATCGCTGCGCCTCACGGGCAAGATCACGGGCGAGAACCATCCGTTCATAGCCGACTTCCGCTTTGTGAAGCAGTTTGAGGAGGAGGGTGTAGAGGCCAAGCAGACAGTGCCCGCACCGGCACAGTTCCTGGCCGAACTGTTTCGCGGCGACAACGCCAAGAACACCCGCGAGATATATCCTAACACACAAGACCTCATCAACGACATTGCCAAGGCCTACAACACCTTCTTCCACGAGATTTACGCCGCCGGCTGCCGCACCGTGCAACTCGACGACTGCACCTGGGGCATGATTGTCGACGACGACTTCTGGAAGTCGATGGCCGGCACAGGCTTCACCCTCGAACACGAGGCACTGCAGTATCTGGCCGTGAACAATCTCGCCATAGAAGGCAGACCCGAGGGACTCACCATCAACACCCACGTGTGCCGCGGCAACTACCACTCGTGCTACGCCACCAAGGGCGCCTACGACCCCGTGGCCCCCTACTTGTTTGGCAAGGAGAATGTCGGCACCTACTATCTGGAGTACGACGACGAGCGCTCGGGCACCTTCGAGCCCCTCGCACAGGTATCCGGCGACAAGCACGTGGTGCTCGGCCTGGTGACCACCAAGTCGCCCGTGCTCGAAGACAAGGCCACCGTCATCGCCCGCATACACGAGGCAGCCAAGTACATCCCCCTCGAGCGCCTCAGCCTCAGCCCGCAGTGCGGTTTCGCCTCGTGCGAAATTGGCAACCGCCTCACCGAGGAACAGCAGTGGGCCAAGATAGACCTCGTAAGGGAGATTTCTGCCGAGGTGTGGCCCTCACGCGCATAACCGGCAACAACACGCCAAGATAACGCACCGGGTGGAAAGCAACATCGGCCAACTGCGTAAACAGAAACCGGCCAACTGCGTAAACAAAAACCGGCCAACTGCGTAAATGAAAATCGGCCAACTGCGTAAATTTATCACATAAGTCTTTGTTAATCTGCACAAAAGCATTACCTTTACACCCATAAACGAATGTAAACAAGAAAATGCAGTATAAGCAAAGAATAGCAGACCGAATACTGGCAAAGAAACTATCCTGCAAAGGTGCTGTGCTAATAGAAGGTCCCAAATGGTGCGGAAAGACCACCACGGCCGAGCAACAAGCCCGAAGCATCCTGTACATGGACAGTCCTGCCTCATTGGAAAGCAACATTCAGATGGCTGAAATCTCGCCTTCGTTGCTTTTGAACGGCGAAACGCCACGATTAATTGACGAATGGCAGTTGGCTCCAAAACTTTGGGATGCCACAAGATATGAAGTAGACCACCGTGGAGAAGTAGGCCAATTCATACTGACCGGCTCGGCTGTCCCTGTCAGCGAAAAGGACATACACCATTCCGGAACAGGACGGTTCAGTTGGCTTACCATGCGCCCAATGACCCTATACGAGTCTGGCGATTCCAACGGCACGGTAAGCATTGGCGAACTATTCTGCCAGCCGAAGCAAATAGCAACCGTCAACAAACTGAAGATTGAAGACATAGCATATCTAATATGCCGCGGCGGTTGGCCATTCGCCTGCAACCTCACGGGTGACGCTGCC
The DNA here is from genome assembly GCA_963644715.1 of bacterium. GTDB lineage: Bacteria > Bacteroidota > Bacteroidia > Bacteroidales > WCHB1-69 > F23-D06. Next base: position 2,596 of record CAVIPZ010000046.1, read on the forward strand.
TTGGCACAGGCTATTGACTATGTAGACGCTGTAATCAAAAAGGATGTATCGAGAGTAGACGGCGTCAATCGCAATGCCACCACCATGCGACAATTACTTCGATCGTATGCCCGCCACCAGGGAGCGCCAGCCACAATAGGGACCATAGTGACGGACATGACGACCAACAGCGAGAACGAAGTGAGTGACCGTACGGTTGGCTCATACATAGAAGCACTGCGCAAGATTTTTGTGATAGAGGATTCTGAGGCTTGGAACCCTAATCTTCGCTCAAAGACCGCAGTCCGCACTGCCAACACCCGCTATTTCATAGACCCCTCAATAGGCACAGCCGTTCTTGGATTGGGCCCAAGCGACTTGCTTGCCGACCTGAACACCATGGGACTATTCTTCGAGACCTTGTGTGTGCGCGACTTACGGGTTTTTGCTGATGCCCTGGATGGCCAAGTGTTTCACTATCGCGACAAGAATGGTTTGGAGTGCGATGCTGTGATGCATCTTCGCAACGGCAAATATGGTCTGATAGAAGTCAAACTGGGAGGCGACCGACTTATAGAAGAAGGAGCCAAGAACCTGCTTTCCTTGGCTTGCAAAATCAACACCGAGAAGATGAACGACCCTTCATTTCTGATGGTTCTCACCGGTACCGGCAACTTCGCTTACCGCCGCAAAGATGGTGTATATGTCGTTCCAATCGGCTGTCTGAGAGATTGACGGAAGCCTCCGCTCATCCGCCCCTCTTTCCCGGAAAAGTTGGCGGTTTCAAAAAAGCAATTACCTTTGCCCACGTAAACCAAGCCATCACCCAATGGCTGTGCCGGCCTTACTCGCCGCACGCATCACCTGCCACATACCCCTCCTGGTCGTAGCAACGACGGCAACGGTGTATCTGTTCTATGAGTTGCTGAAGCGACGGAATATCCGTGGACAGGTGGCCAAACTTTGCATATTGCGCCACATATCTTTCGCGCGAGCCGTGCTGCAGACGCTCATCAATGTCGGGCGGAATCATAAACGAGGCCCTGTCGCCAAGATGTGCACGATACTCGGTAAGAAAGATATGTATGCCGGCAAGGTCGAAGTCGCCGAAGTGGACGTAGCGGTTTGGAATGGTCTGCAGCCAGGTGCACAGATCGGCAGACTGCGGATAGCGCGACACGAACAGCAGCCGCTGGCCCGGCAACACGGCATCGAACAACCGACGCTGACGACTGACAAGTCTGAAGTTCTCCATATTCTCGATGTTCACCACCGTCACATCATCGGGAATGGCAAACGTCTGCCAGTCGGCCACAAAGAGAAACGCCCCTTCTTGCGGCACTATCGTCAGAGCCCGCCCTGCCAGACCACACGCTATAGGCTCATAGACATTGACCGGAAACCCCGGGCAGGAGCGCACAGCCACAAGTTTGGAGTTGCCCGTAGCGGCAGCCTGTTCGGAGCGCGAGGCATCGGCCTCAGCCAGCACACGCCGCATCAACGGCAAGTCGGCCAGCCGTTCGTCTATCTGCGCCAAGGCTTGCCGCAGGCTCTGCGCCGACGGGGCGGCAATGGTGCGACGGCTGCCATGCGACCGGCTCACAAGCACGCCGTCGCGCAAGAGTTCTTCCACCCAGTCGCCACGGAGCGCACTGGCCGGCAACGTCTGGCCGCTCTGCAGGTTGATGAGTTTGTCGATGAGCGATGCAGTTATCTTTGGTTTGCTCATTGGCCTTGGTGTGAATGCTGGGTTATCAGCGGGTGCACCACCGTCTGCGACTTGCCGTCCTTGCTCAACAGGTAGGTGTAGCGGTAGTCGGACACGTTATAGGTGGTGGGCGACGAATTGATGAGCAGTATGTTGCGTGCATTGGCAAAGTCGAGTATTCCCTTCACGTTCTGCGGGTGCAGTTTGCCTATCTCGTCCATCATGCAGTGGATGCGGAAGTCGCCAAACTTACGGCTCACCTTTTCCTTAAACACATTGATAAGCATGATGTTGATCATGGCCTTCACCAGCGTGTCGGTACCCTCGCTGCCCACATGCGACAGTTTGTCGGCCCACCCGGTGTCGTTGTCGTTCTCCTGTATGCGGAACTGCAACTGGAACAAGTCGGAGAGTGTAAGCACCTGCCGTTGCGGATTGTCGAGCAGCGTCTTCATGAAGTCGAGCAGATAATCCACAGCCTTAGCATTCACTTCATCGCGATTGGCCGAAGAGAAGAGGTTCATCTCGCCCATGGCAAACTGGTTCTCGTCGTTAAACTCCTTGATGCGCTTCATCAGTTGCACCATCTTGTCGGCCGAGGGCACCTGCTGCAGGGCTATGAGTTTGATGACGCCGGCAAAGTTGCGCTCACGGAAGTCGCTGTTGATGTCGTGTATGATCTTGTCGACATCGGACTCGTGCCGGGTCAGTTCGCCCATCTCCTTCGACACCCGCGCCAGTATGTCGACATAGCGTTCGCTGGTGCGGCGCCGGTATTCTTCAATCTTGTTGTTGACCAGAAAGTCGTCGAGGTTACCGGCAAAGTCGAGATAGTCTTCGTCGACAGCCAGTTCGGTACGGAAGTTAAAGGTGTTCTTGGCGGAGAAATTGGCCTTGAACACGTTGACGCTGCCCTTGAACTGGTTGTGGCGCGACTGGCGAGAGACGATGATGCTGGTCAGTTCATCCACAGCCTGACCGGGCGTGCGGAGCGTCTGGCTCTCACGAGCCTCAGCATAGAATGACGGACAGAGATTGTCGTCATGTAAGAATTGGTCGGCCTTCTGCAGGTCGTCGTCAATGCGTTCCTTTTCCCGTCGGCGTTCGGCGAGTTCCTTGCCGATGGCGACAAGCAGGTCTTGATGCTTCTGTCGGCGCTGACCGTATTTCTCGTTCAGTTGCTGGAGTTTTTCCACTATCAGCTTTTTCGAGACCTTAAGCTTTTCCTCGTGATCGAAGAGTTCCTCTTTGTCATGCTGATAGTCATAGACAAGTCGGCGGTGGTCGTCGATGTATTTCAGCTCTGCCTCCGTGGCTTGTATCTGTGCCTTGCAATCCTCCATCATTCGGGTGTCCGCACCACGTCCGTGCAACTCGTCCGTCTCCTGTTTGTCAAGCTGCAACAGTTCTGCCCCGGTCTTCTGCTCCTGCTGTTTGATTTCGGCACGAATCTCTGCGACCTGTTGCCCATGCTGCTTCACCGCCTCATCCTTCGCCTTTTGATAACGCTTGCGCTCGGCGGTCAACTGCTTCTGTTTGTCGGCATTTGCCTTTGCGAGAGCTTCCTCAGCGAGGGTACGGCGATGGGCAAGTTCCTGCTGGCGAGCGTTCAACTCTTCCCTTCTCGCCTCCATTTCTTGTTTTGCCTTTGCTGCATAGTCCTCTATCTTCACGAGGATAGTCTTCCGCTTTTGGGGAATCATCCGCTGCTCTATCTCGTAGGCTGATTTCTGCGCGCGCAAGTCCTTCATCTTGTTGGCAAACGGACGTTTGAGTTCTTCCACTTGCTTCTCCTGTTGCTCCACGAGCGAGACATATTCCTTTTTCAGTGCCTGTAGTGCCGACTCCAACTGTGCTTTCTCTTCCTTCAATTGGGTAGGCTTGCGTACAGAGACGGGCAGGTCGATGAGGTCGAGCTTGACTCCAAATAGCGACGTACCGTCGGTCTTTTGGGGATGCAGTCCCCTCTGATAAAGCACCTTCTCCTCGCTGATGACCTTGCCGATATTCTGTTCCCAGTCTCGCTTGTTTTCCTCCAGCCATTCGTAAAGAGAACCTTTGGTGCGTGAAAGGAGACTGTCCACCTCTACCCTTTTCGCCGACACCTCCTCCATCTCGTGCTGCTTGGCTTCCTGTAGTTTCTTGCTTTCCGTTAAAACCTCCGCCTCCTGCTTGTCGTACTCGGCTTGCAAGCGGTTGATGTTTGCCATGGATGCGGCAATCAGTCCGTCGAGTTCCTTCTCCCGCAATGCCAAGGCATCCAAGTTCTTGCTCAGATTATCCTGTTCCTCTCGATAAGGTTGCCAGTATTTCAGTTTCAGCAATTCCTTGTCGACCTCGGCCTGCTCGTCTTTCAACAGCTCCACTGCATGGGTGGCAACTGCGGTTTTCTCGCCAAAGGACACCTCCACGTCTTCGCGTCGCTGATTATATTCGGCAAGCATACGCTCCTCCGCCTGCTGCTTCTCCTGCCCCAGCAGGAAGATGCGGTTGTTCTGCGACTGGCGGAAGGTCTCCAACTGGTTCTTCACGCTCTGGCGAAGTACGTTGTATTTGGCCTTCACATCGCTGAAGCGCGAGGTGAGTTCGGCAAGCCGTGCCTTGTCGCCTTCCAGTTTTCCCCTCAACATCTGTTCCTTGTCAAACCGCTTCAACACCTGCTCTATCTGCTGGGCAGCATAATAGTCGCGGCGTTCACGGAGCCGCTTGAGCCGGTCGTTCACCACACCCTGCTCTTGGTTGAGCGCTGTCTTCTCGGCATCAAACTTCTGTTGCAGTTCGTCGAGCAATCGTTGCTGCCGACTCTGTTGCTCCTGCAATTCTCCCATCTTCTTCTCTATCAGCGGCAACCGCTCTTGGCAAGAGCGCACGGCATATTTCAGTTCACCGCACAGCTCCTTGATTTGCTGCCTCATATAGAGCAGTTCGTGGTAAGCCTTCACCACGGCCTCGGCCTGTCTGCGCACTATCGACTCGCCTTTCTGGTTGACCTTATACCAGCACGAGATGTCCTTGTACTCCTGTTCGAAGTCGGCCACCTGCCGGCGGAAGTATCCCAAGTCGATGTTGGCCTCTTCGTCGCTCATCGAGCGGATGATGATGTCCTTTATGAAGTCGGCGTCCAGGCGCGAGTTGAGAAACACGTTCTGTATGCTTCGCGGAATGTTCTGATAGCGGTTGGTCTCCATCAGGTGGAACCGCGCAAACTCCTTGCCCACCGCCTGCCGGTTGCCATAGAGTATGTCGCGATACTGCTCGTAGCGGTCTATAATCTTGCTCATATAGGCGCCGTCGAGCCGTTGGCGTATCACCTTGCTCTCGGCGGTAACCTCTCCATGTTCATCCACGAGCCACTCGCGACGATAGCAGGCATCGATGAAGCGGTAGCAAGCACGGCCCGAACTGCGGAAGACCAGTATGCTAAACGGTCCGTGCTCATGTTCCACCTCGTAGACGATGTAGGAGTTGGCATGGGGCAGATAGAAATCGTCGAAGCCCTTCATCTCCTTCGGGATGCCGAGGTGCAGTTTGTCGGCATTGTAGAAAAACAATATGGCCCGCAGCAATGTGCTCTTGCCCACGCCCTGCGTGCCAATGAAGTGGACATTACCGTCGAGTCCCACCTCGGCGTAGCGGATGTGGGCGCTGTTGACAAACACTATCTTGCGTAATGCTCTCATTCCTGTTCGGGTTCTATGATGGTCAGACAATCTACCAGTTCCTCTATATATCTGAAGGCGGCCGTTACCTTATAGGTGCCGTCGAGTTCGTTTTCCAGTTCCACAAACCCCTGCCGCTCAAGGTCGGCAATGAGTTTGTCTATCTTCTCCTCTTGGGTCTTGAGGTCGGCATAGAGGCGGCGTGCTTTCTCTTTCAGTTCGATGTCGCTCGAAAACTGCTCCATGATGTTCGACTTGCGGAAGGTGAAACCTGAGCCAAAGGTGGCGTTAAACGTCTTAAGGAAGTCTATGCGGTCTATCCATGCCGCCAGCCGCTGCACCTTGTCGGCCAGTTCCACCCGGCTCTCTTGGCGCGAGAAGTAGTAATAGCCGTTGCCACTTTCGAGCACGAGGCCAATGCCTTCATAGTAGTCGCGGTAGTTCTGGTAGTCGTCTTCTATGGCATCGTAGAGGTGGGCTCGCTGCTGCGAGATGGAGTTTTGCGAGATAAACCCGCCCTTGCTCAGTATGTCGAATATTTCTTTCGTGTAGCGCATGATGTTCAGTGGGTTTTGGGGTAAATCAAGGGATAGTCTATGCCGTTGTGGCTGCGCTGCTCACTGCCGATGTAGAGTTCATCGAGATACTGGGCAGCAATCTGACAGAACAGCACCAGTTTTTCCTCATCGACCATGGGCTTGCGGTAAGCCGAATAGTTCATCACGAAGTGGAACAGATTGTCGCCCGAAGCCATGAAGGCCGTCTTCACCTCGTGCACATCCACCATCGGCACCACCTGCTGTTGGGCTTTCAGTTCGTCGGCGGTGAGAGGGTCGGCCAGGTTGCCTTTGCGCAAGCGTCCCTTTCCCTTGCCTTTGGCTACATCGTGGAGCACGGCGAGCCCAGCATCCGACGTGCGCAGCATGGGCAACGACACCTTCAGCACATAGCGTGGCCGCGGCTCCATCCATACAGGATTTCGGGTTGCTACCTTTGCCTGTATGTCGGTATTGGTCTCGAGCAGCATCTGGTCGCGCAGATATTTCAGTTTCTGCACTTTCTCAAAGAGGCGGTTCTGATACTCTATAAGGTTAAGGTAATTGATGATTTGCCTATCCAGTTCCAGCAGGTTGTGGTAGACTTCGCGCAACTGCAGTTTCACGTCGGTCACGGTCTCGCGCAGTTGCACATCCATAGCCGCAAGGAAGAAGGTAGTCTGTTTCTCGTCTATCACCCGCTCACACTCGTTGATAAGCACCGCAATGTCTTTTCGCTTCTCATCGAGATGCACCAGTTTCTTTTTCTTTATGGCGAAAGTCGGCTCGTTCTTGTAGGTATTGTCTATATTGCGCTTCAGGTCTATCACGTTGCGCAGGGTGGTAAGGGCTATGCTGCGCAGGATGCGTTTCACGTCGCGCAGGTAGCCATACTTGCGTGTGGGGTTGCTTTCGCTCTGCCAGTAGTCGATGGCGGCATTCAGACTGCCTATGCTTTCCTTCACGCTGGCCACGTTGATTTCCTCATTCACCTCAAGCACTTCCTCGAAGAACTTCAGATAGACATCTTCCAGTTCCACAAAGTCGCCATTGTCTCTTATCACGCCAAACCTTCGCAGAAATTCCAGGCTTTCGTCTTTCCTTGCCGCCAGGTCGCGTGCCAGGTCATAGCGGAACGACAACCGCTTGCGGTCTTGAAACAGAGCACCAAGCAACCTGCGCTCACGGTCCAGTGCGCGTATCAGTTCGTCGAGCGAGTGGAAGTGCGACAGTGTATCCATTCTTGCAGTCTTCGGTTGTTAGGTCTACAAAGTTAACAAACTTGCACTACACCGACGCATCCTCGTCGTGTTTTTTCTGCCTGCAGGGCTAAATACTTGAAAAAACAACCCTCTCCCCCACAGAACATCTGCGCAATGTAGTGTTTTCAACTTTAATCTTATATTGGGATGATCAGACAACAAGGCATGGCTGTAGCCTGCCGCTGAAACGCAGCCACAGCCCTGCCCTATCTGTTGGCCTGCGCAAACTCGCTGGGGCTGATGCCCACCACCTTGCGAAACACGCGGCTGAAATAGTTGGCATTGTCGAATCCCACGGCATAGCCCACCTCCTTGATGCTCTTGCGCTGGCCGTCGGCCCGTCCCAGCAGCAACATGGCACGAAAGATGCGCCGCTTGGTGACGTAGACCATAGGCGGACACCCCATCTCGCGGTGAAACAACCGGATGAACCGCTCCTTGCTCAGCGCCGCCACCTGCGCCAGCCGGTCCACGGAGATGCCGCTATCCAGATGCTGTTCTATCCAAACCACCGCCTCGCGTATGCGCTGGTCGCCCACGTGGTGCGGCTTGCTCCCCTTCAAGAAGCGCGCCATCAGTTGCATCAGGATGCCTTCAGCCTCGAGCCGATGCGACAGGTCGCTGGCAGCAAAGCGCCGGGCGGCGGCAAGAGTGGTGGGCGACGTGTCGTAGACCTCAGGCGTGGACGTGGGCAAACCATAGCCTGGGTAAAGGTCGAGCAGACGGCGGAAGAGCCGCAGGTCATCGGGCGTGGCCGCCACGTCGAGCATCATCTCGTATTCGTAAGCCATGTTGATGAGCGAGTTGTCGCGGTCCATGAAGTGGAGGTAGATGTGGCGGAACGTGCCGTGGCTCCGATCGTCGTGGGTCATCAGAGCCGGAATGATGTAGATGTGGCCCGCCTGCAGCCTCAGGTCGCGCGTCTGCAGATGCACAGTGGCCTGACCCTCGGTGACATAATAGGCACGGAAGAAGATGCTCGACACATGGCTGAAGTTCCAGCGGTCGTCGTCGGCGGCATAGCCCGCATTGAGCAGTACGAGGTTGTTCATATATGTGGTGGAGAATGATTTGTGCAAAGATAAGGAAAAAACGGCAGTCGCGCCTGGCTTGTTAGCATAATATTGACCATGTGAGTCATGAAATGTGTGAAAAATAGCAATTTAATGCTTTTCGTTTTGCGCCGCC